>NZ_JAWOAR010000219.1:0-11892 GCF_046498435.1 Longimonas sp.
ACAATGGCGACTTCGTTCGCACGAGCACATGACACCAGTGCGGTATTGCCGTCGGGGGTCATGTAGATGCGCAGCGGAAAGCCCTCGACCGTAAACGAATCGACGACTTCGAGTGTCTCGGGGTCGATAATTGATACGGTGTCTTCGGCACGGTTCGATGCCCACACCTCGCCGCCATCGGGCGTGAGGGCAAGCCCCTCGGCCCCCTCGCCCGTAGCAATGTGCGCGTCTACGCTGCCGGTATCGCGGTCGAGCGCGGTAATGGTGCCGCTACCGATGTTGGCGGTGTAGAGGTGCACGTCCCCCAGCGCCAGCATGTGCGTGCCCTCCTGGTCCGTAGCCATTGTGCGCTGCACTGCGCCGGTCTGCGGGTCGAGTTTCAGCACGGCTTGCTGTCCCTCCGCAGTCACGTATACCGCCGTACCGTCTGCATCCACCTGAATGCCGTGGGGACGACTGTCTGGCTCCAGCATGACGCGCTCGCGTTCGGTGCGCGTCTCCAAATCGATAATCGAGATGCTGCCTTCCCCTTCGTAGTTGGCTACGTACGCCACCGGTTCGCTTGGGTGTACCGCCACCTCGTGCGGACCGCGTCCCACCGCAATGCTGTCCTCCACACTGCGAGTGGCGCGATCCACAACGTAAAGCAGGTCGTCGGTCTTGTCGGCAATAAGCACGGTACCGGTGGCAGCACGGTCGTCTTCAGGAGGTGTAGCATCAGCGTCAGGTGCAACGGTGCCAATCAGCACCAGGCAGAGCGCAACAGACAGCAGGCGAGAGGAAAGCATGGTGGTTGAGGACTTGACAGAGGGGATGCGTTGCATGTGCCACAGTGTACTCCTGTAGCGCGCGTACGCTACAACGTATGCTACGAGCGGGGCGGGTCTTCGTCAACAACGGTCGCGTCGTCGATGTTGGGGTCGAGCCCTTCGTAGAAGGCTTTGCGTGAGCGGGCGGCTACGGCAGTAGTGCGGGCGTGCAGCGTGTGCGCGGCGCGGCGCGACCATCGATGCGCAATGCCACTGACCTGCACCACGCGCCCGAGCCATGTAAAACGCTCAACGCGCCGCTCGCTTCTGTTGGACGGCTCCGGGCGCGAGGCCGTATCGTGGGTGGAATCTGAAGGCATAAAAGCGTGCTGGTATGCAACAGGGCGGGGTACTGATTGGCCCACAAGGACCACTACAGGGCCTGTACGTGCAATGGGTAGACAGGTGCCCGTGGGCACAAAAGAACGGGGCAGAGCCCCTGTACGGCACACGTCGCACGGCGGAGCGATGCGACGAGGGGGAACGGTAGCCGGGTGGACGGGCTTGCTTTTGTAGATCCCGTACAGCGTTCATACTGAGCGCCTGTGCAATCCCTCTATGCCGTTCGTTGAACCCCGTCCTGTATCGCAGCGCCGCCGATGCGGATCAGCAGACCGGGTCAGGCTTTGAACCGGACGGTCTGCGCTTTCTTTCTTGCTGGATGTGTGCTTATGAGTACGACACCTGCCTACGAGGGCCGTGTGTTGCGATCAACCGGAAGCTGGTACGAGGTACAGGTCGCTGATGCGCCTGCAGAGGTGCCCGCAGTGGTCCCCTCCCGCATTCGCGGTAAGTTCCGCCTCGAAGACTCGGACGTAACCAACCCGGTGGCGGTGGGCGACCGGGTGACCATCCGCTACAACCCGGATGAGGAGACGGGGATGATCGTTGACATCCATGAGCGTCGCAACCGCTTGAGTCGCCGTGCGGCGGGGCGGCGTGTGGAGCAAGAGCATGTGATGGTGGCCAACATCGATCGGGCGTGGGCGGTGCAGGCAGTGCAGCAGCCCCCTCTGAATCCGGCCTTCGTGGATCGCCTGCTGGTGATGGCGGAGATGCATAACATTCCAGCAGGACTCGTTATTAACAAGATCGATCTGGCGGATACGGAGCAACGGCAGCAGGCCAAGGAGGTGGCGGCGCGCTACCAGGCCATTGACTATCCGGTGTACTGCACCAGCGCCATCGAGGGCACCGGCGTTGCGGCGTGGAACGCGGCGCTCCGCAACCAGGTGAACGTGGTTACGGGGCCGTCGGGGGCTGGCAAATCGAGCCTCATCAACGCTATTGCACCCGAGCTGGAGATTGAAACGAAGTCCATTAGCGAGCAGACGCAGAAGGGGCGCCATACGACCACGTTTGCTGCGCTGCACCCCTTGCCCGAAGGCGGGCACATTGTGGATACGCCAGGCGTGCGCGAGTTCGGCATCCTCGACCTGCATCCCGCCGATCTGTGTCACTTCTTTGTAGAGTTTGTGCCGTACATCGACGCGTGCAAGTTCGACGACTGTACGCACGACCACGAACCCGGCTGTGCCATTAAGGAGGCGGTGGATGAAGGGGCCATCCACGCTGCGCGCTACGAGAGCTACCTGAGTATTCTGTACTCGCTACAAGACGGAATGGAAGGCGTAGGGCGATAGACAGAGCAGCAACGTCCCCAACTCCCTCATCTATGCCCGCCCCTGTGTTGAAACATGGGTTAAGCAGAACGTCATAGCCCGTTCCGGCCATACCTGTAACAAAGCGTACGGGCGGTACGTGAATGCGGGTGAACACGGGAGATGCTCCCACTTTTGTCGGCTTGTGCCTCCATCACCCACTCCCCTGTTTTGTGGACGCTTTTACAGAAAACGTGCACCAGTATCAGGATCGCATCTATGGGTTTGCGTGCGCCTACCTAAAGGACGATGCCGCAGCCAAAGATGTGACACAGGATGTATTCATCCGGTACTGGAACCATTACGATGAGATCGACGACGACCGCGCTATTGCCTGGCTTATGCGGGTTACACGCAACGCATGCATCGACCTGCTGCGTAAGCGCCAGACCCGCCGCAAGTCGGTTACGGTTGATTCAGAGAACCTGCACCGCGCTCCCGATGGGGAGGCCAATCCCCATGCAGATGCGGAGGCCACCGATTTTGAGACACGGCTCGATGCGGCGCTCGCCCAGGTCGATGAGCCATACCGCAGCGTAGTTACAATGCGGGAGCTCCACAACATGAAGTATAAAGAGATCAGCGACGCGCTGGATATGCCCATCAACACCGTGAAGGTGTATATCCACCGCGGACGCAAGAAACTACGTCACCAACTGGCTGAAGTACTCGACTATGAATCGACGTAACCCGAACCGCCCCCCTTACGACTGGATGGACGCCCGGGTGGAGGCCTATGTAGATGGTTCGCTGCCCGACGACGAGGCCGCCCGGTTTGAGGCGGCCCTCGACGCAGCGCCTCACTGGAAGATGCAGGTGCGCCATGCCGAACGCATTCGCACTACGCTGCGCGAACGCACGCTACCTGCGTGTCCCCCTGAATGCACGGAGGCGATTCTCGACCAAACCGTGCGGGCCACCGCCCCGGCCCCCACCACGGCGCAGCAGACCGATGCTGCGTCTCGCACCGCCTCCAGATCCTCCTGGCTCGACCGCATTGCGGCTGCCTTCGACGTGCTCACGCAGCCTGCGTACAGCACCATACTGGCTGCCCTCCTGGTGGGCGCCCTCGTGTGGCTGATCGCCGACCCCATTCTTGACGCACCGCACGATACCTCGGAACCCACGGCCTCTCATATCGAGGCCCCCTATACCGATGAAGATGTCGCCCAGGCCCAGGCCGAAGCGGAATGGGCATTGGCCTACATCTCAGACGCCAGCCAAGACGCCAGCACAACAGCCGAACGCGAAATGGAACGCGCCCTGAGTCCGTTCTTCAGTGCGCCGGACGCCTCCTCGCCTGCTACCCCTTAACCTCTGTATCTCCATGCGTACATTGCGTGTTCTTGCCGCTACCCTTACCCTCGTATGCTTTGCCGGACTGACCGCCCCCGCCAGCTGGGCGCAGTCGGATTCGGTAACCAACGACCCGGGCTACGTTGATCTCAGCCGCTTTACCAGCGCCCTCGACATGCGCCCGAACGTTGAGGTCAATATTCAGGGAGCCTTGCTCGACATGGTAAAGAATCGCGCTCAGCGCGAGGACGACCCCGCTGGCCGCCTGATGCGCAACCTGCGCTCCATTCAGGTCCGCGGCTTCCCCACCGAAAATGTGGAACTGTCGGACTATAACGACCTCCTCGACCGCCTGGCGGATGACCTCGTCGACGATGGCTGGGAGCAGGTGATGCGGGTGCAAGAAGACAACGAGAACGTATCCCTCTTCATGCGTCACAATGATGACCAGGTGGCCGGCCTCACGATGATGGTGAGCGACCCTTCTGATGAGCGACTGCTGTTTATCAACATCGTAGGCACCATCCAGCCCGATGATCTCGACACGTTGATGGGCGGATCGGGCATCGAGCTTGACGACGTGCCTGCTCCTGACAACGATGCCGAAAAGTAGGGGATGCCATGTTCGCGGAGGCAACATCCGCACGTAGCACGCTGGCGGTGTTTCTGGCAAACACGCGCAATCAAACACAAAAGGCCCGGTGCCACACACGGCACCGGGCCTTTTGCTGTTGGGAAGCGACGGGGGCCGCACTTCAAAAAACGCGACCGCTGATCCCCACGCTGGTTGCAGGGGGAAGTATCGCTTCTCTACGAAGCAACCGGATGGGGGAATGATCAGGCCTTGCCCCGGAAGCCCCCAAAGTTCATAGGAGGCGCACTGCCGCCGTCATCGTCGCCATTGGGCTCCTGGATGGCGCCGTGGGCTTCTTCATAACGGGAAATATTGTCTTTCAGCGCGCGAAGGAGACGCTTGGCGTGCTGCGGCGTTACGATGATCCGACTCTTGACGCGCGCTTTCTGCACACCGGGGACCACGCGAATAAAGTCGAGGATGAACTCCTCGGGCGAGTGGGCAATCATCACCAAGTTGGCGTAGGTGCCTTCAGCCTCCTCCTTGGTCAGCTCAATGTTCATTTCGGAGTCGTCGTCGCTCGGGTTGAATGTAGCCATAGTTTCAAAACAGTAGGAAAGAGGGAAAAAAGAGGGGTAGCGGTTGAGCCGTAAGTGATAGCCCCATCTACACAAAACGATTCCAGAGAGCCTGGTTGTGGAGGCCTGCAATCAAGAGCAATCACGTAGAGGGGAACCACTACCCAAAGCGGCAGGGGGAGGCGAAGTCAAGACGCTCCGTTGCCATTGGTCTGTGCCAAAGCGCCAATCAAGTCGCTCTTGGTGATGACAGCATAGGCTCCCGAAACAGCGTCGTCTTCGACAAGGACCGCACCGGCCCCGCTCTCAAGGTAGCCCGACAGGTGCTCCAAATGCAGCGACGGCGGCACCACCGGCAGCGGATCCCCCATCACGTTTTTGACGGCTTCGTTGCGGGCTTCGGGCGAGGCAATCAATTCGTTCAGAATCTGCGTTTCGGTGATGCTGCCCATCACCTCGTTCGCCTCATCGAGCACCGGCATCTGCGAAATGCCCTTGTCGGTCATGCGCTCAATAATGGAGCCGAGTGTATCGTCGGGCGCAGCGGCAATGACCGGAGCATCCGCTGAACGCCGCTCCAGCACATGCTTTACGGTTACGTTGGTACGATTCTCCAGGTAACCATGGCTGCGCATCCACTCGTCGTTGTAGGTTTTTGAGAGGTAGCGGAAGCCCGAATCGGGAAGCAAGACCACCACCACGTCGTCTTCGTCGAGCGTGGCCTCGTGGTCGTGGAGCCATTGCAGCGCCCCCGCCATCGCCATGCCGCACGACTGTCCGATGAAGAGTCCTTCCTCGCGGGCCAGGCGACGCGTCATCTGCATGGTGGTTTTGTCATCGACCTGCACAAAATCATCGACGACATCGAAGTCCATGTTTTCGGGTAAGATATCTTCCCCTACCCCTTCGGTTACGTACGGGTAGATCTCATCGTGGTCGAACACACCCTCGTGAAAGTACTTGTGGAAGACCGACCCGTACGGATCGACGCCCACTACGGTGAGGTCTTCATTTTGCTCTTTGAGATAGCGTCCGGTGCCCGAAATGGTACCGCCGGTGCCCGCGCCCGCAATGAAATGTGTAATACGCCCGTCGGTCTGCTCCCACAACTCGGGGCCCGTAGTGGCCACGTGGGCCGCCACATTCGACGGGTTGTCGTACTGGTTCAGATACACCGAATTCGGAATCTCCTCAGCCAGACGCCGCGCCGTGGAGTAGTACGAACGCGGATCGTCGGGCTCAACGTTGGTTGGGCACACAAGCACTTCGGCTCCAAGTGCACGCAGCACATCCACCTTCTCCTGACTCTGTTTGTCGGTTGTGGTGAAGATGCAGCGGTAGCCTTTGGCGATAGCAGCAACAGCGAGCCCAGCCCCCGTGTTACCGCTTGTACCCTCGATGATGGTGCCTCCGGGCTTAATCAGCCCCTTCTCTTCGGCGTCCTCAATCATAGAGATGCCAATACGGTCCTTAACCGACCCGCCCGGATTGAAAAACTCGACCTTGCCCAGCACGGTGCAGGGCACTGATTGAGCCAGTTGATTGATACGCACCAGGGGCGTATCGCCCACGGTTCCCAGAACACTATCGTGCCACATAATGGTTTAGACGGTCGGTGAGACAAATCGAAAGGGCGTCTTCTGAAGCGGAGACTCGCATGCTGAAACACACGCACAAGGAGTCAGCGCCACATTTCATGAAAGGATACAGCACATGTTGTATTGGATGGTGGGTATTCCGTTTCTTATAAATGCCGTGGGCTCCAAAGCCACGCACCAGAACGCCACGCACCAGAACGCCACGCACCAGCCTGCGTCCACAGTAGGCTTTCGCTCCTTCCCTCTACCGAAGCGTTCCTCCCCATGAATCCCGAACTGCTTGTAGCCACCTGGTCGTGCCACCAGTCCAAACCAGCCCCCCGCACCACCACACCCTGCACCATCTTGCATTGCAATGAAGCCTGGCGCCACGTGATGGGGCCTACACGTTCGCCCTGGGGGCGCTTGCCCGACGACGATCAGCAGCGGGCCGTGGGGGCGCTCGACGAAGCCGCTTCGGGCGCACTTGTTACTGGGCTGCTTGTGTCGGCCCAGGCGCCCAGCCGCGACGAGCCGCTGCCCATCTTACTCAACGTGATTCCTGTGCGCCATGCCCCATCAGAGGGAACGCACATCGATGCGATTACGGTTACCGGTGAGGTGCTCGCTGAGCCTTCCAGCTGGGTGCCCTCCCAAACCAAGCGCCACCGCATGGAAACGCTTGGACGCATGACCATGGGGGTGGCCCACGATCTCAACAACCTGCTTAGCGGTCTCATGGGACACCTGGAGCTGGTGCGCGAGGCGAACGTGCTACACCACCTGCCCGACGATGTGCAGCAATCGCTGAAGACCGTGCATCGCGCAGCATCGGATGGGGCGTCGCTCATACAGAAGCTCCAGCGCTACATCCGCGACGACACCGAGATGCACATCGAGCCGCTCGACATTGAGGCGCTTATCGACGACTGCCTCATGCTTACACAGCCATACTGGCGCAATGAGCCGCGTCGCAAGGGCATCCGGATCGAAGTCGAGCGCGATTATGTGCATCCGCCGCTCATCAAAGGGGTGGCTTCGGAGCTGCGCGAGGTGTTCGTGAACCTGATTCTGAATGCGGTGCACGCCATGCCCGAGGGCGGCACGCTCCGCTTCACCACATACACCACCCAGGCGGATGCAACCCGCGATACCAACGCAGACAATGATGTCGTGGGGGTTAAGGTGGCCGACTCCGGCGTCGGGATGGAACCGGACGTACAGGCACGCATCTTTGAACCGCTATTCACGACCAAAGGCGAAGATGGAACCGGCCTCGGCCTTTCGGCCACATACAGCATCGTTCAAGAACACAATGGCACCATCCGCGTCGATAGCGCACCCGGAGAGGGAACCACGTTTACGCTTCTCTTTCCCAGTGCCGACCGCACCGCCTCGGACGCTTCCGCTGATGCCGACCGCCCCGACACGCCACAGTGTCACATTCTGGTCGTTGACGACGAAGCCATGGTACGCCGCACGATCGACAAGCTGCTCACGCATCAGGGGCATACGGTGCACCCCGTCGCATCGGCCCAAGAGGCACTGGACGAACTCGAAGGAAACACCTTCGATCTGGTGTTTACTGACTTTGGCATGCCTGAAATGAACGGCGCCCAACTGGCCGAGGTCGTGCACGATCGGCATCCAGAACTGGCCGTGGTGCTGCTTTCGGGCTACACCGACACAAGTCCCGCCCTGCCGCATGTGGACCACGTGGTAAGTAAACCCTTTACTGCAAATGACCTAAAGGCTGCCATTGCGACGGTATTGCCAGACATGCCTTCGCCCAACGATTCGTAACTGACAGGCAACGGTGCCAACCTGTCGGGGCTTGCGGGCGTAAGGGGGATGGTCTGGTCTTTGTGCCCTTCCGTAACTCGACGTTGCCGCGTGGGCACCCGCTGCACGGGCAGCGGCGATCCTTGCTTCCTTATCTTTGTGTACCTGCCGTCTTTTATGACCGAACTCGACCTGAGCGAACTATTCTCGATGGACGATGCCGGGGGCGATCCGGAGCAACGCATTCCGCTGCCCACCCCCGACGAGGAAGTGGAGATGAGCAATGCCGACATTCCCGACACACTGCCCATCCTGGCTCTGCGTAACACGGTGCTGTTTCCGGGTGTGGTCTTGCCCATCACCGTAGGACGCGACACCTCGTTGCAGCTCGTGCGCGAGGCCTTTGAGCACGACCGCCTGATTGGCGTAGTCGCCCAACGTGAGAGTCAGGTCGAAGACCCCACCCCCGATGACCTGTACGACGTCGGCACCGTTGCCGAAATTCTAAAGCTCATCAAAATGCCCGATGGCTCCAAGTCCATTGTCATTCAGGGCAAGCGGCGTATTGAGATTGGCACCTACACCCAACAGGAGCCGTACTTTCGGGCCGAAGTGGAGGCTGTGCACGACCCCAAACCCGACGAAGACCTGGAGATTCAGGCGCTGATCCACTCCATCAAGGAGCTCGCCGTGCAGATCGTGAACAAGTCGCCGAATCTGCCCAGCGAAGCCGCCGAGGCAATCGAGAACATCGAGTCGCCCACCTTTCTGATCCACTTCATCGCCTCCAACTTGCAGGTGGAGGTCGAGAAGAAGCAAGACATTCTGGCCACGCGGCCCGTCACCGAGCGCGCGAACAAAGTCCTCGATCAACTCAATGAGGAATTGCAAGTACTGGAGCTCTCGGAAGAGATCCGCTCCCGCGTAAAAACGGATGTGGACGAACAGCAGCGCGAGTACCTGCTGCGTCAGCAACTCAAAGCTATCCAGGAGGAACTGGGCGAAGGCGCAGGCGGCGGCGAGATTCAGGAGTTGCGTGAGCGCGCTGCCGAGAAAGACCTACCCGAAGAAGCCCGCGAGCAGCTCGAAAAGCAGCTCACCCGCCTGGAACGCACCAATCCTGCCGCGCCCGACTACGCCGTCACGCGTAACTACGTCGATTGGATTCTGGATCTGCCGTGGCTGGAATACTCCGAAGACCAACTCGACATTGAGCGCGCCGAGACGATCTTAGACGAAGATCACTACGGGCTGGAGGATGTGAAAGAGCGCATCCTGGAATACCTGGCTGTGCTCAAACTGAAGGGCGATATGAAAGCGCCCATCTTGTGCCTGCACGGGCCGCCCGGCGTGGGCAAAACCAGCCTCGGCAAAAGCGTGGCCCGCGCCCTTGGACGCAAATTTGTGCGGATGAGCCTGGGGGGCGTCCGCGACGAAGCCGAGATTCGGGGCCACCGCCGCACCTATGTGGGCGCTCTTCCCGGGCGCATTCTGCAAGGGCTCAAGAAAGCGAGCACGAACAATCCCGTATTCATGCTCGACGAGGTCGACAAGCTCGACAGCGGCTTCCGGGGCGATCCGTCGAGCGCACTGCTCGAAGTGCTCGACCCCGAGCAGAACGACAACTTCAACGACCACTACCTGGAACTCGACTACGACCTGTCGAAGGTGCTCTTTGTGGCCACCGCCAACTACATTGAGCGGATTCCGGCGCCGCTGCGCGACCGGATGGAGATGATCGAGATCAATGGCTATACGCAGAACGAGAAGCTCCAGATTGCCAAGCAGTACCTGCTGCCGCGTCAGATCGAGGAGAACGGTCTCACCGAAGACCAAGTCCGCTTCACCGACGACGCGCTCATGCTTCTCATTGATGGCTACACGCGCGAGTCGGGCGTGCGCCAGTTGGAGCGCACTATTGGCGCAGTGTGCCGGGGCGTGGTGAAAAAGGTGGCCACTGGAAAAATCGAATCGACTACCGTCGAAACTGACGACATTGAGCCATACATTGGGGCGCGCAAGTACTTCTCGGAGGTCGCCGAGCGCACCGAGGTGCCGGGCGTAGCTACGGGACTGGCCTGGACCCCCACCGGAGGCGATATTCTGTTCATCGAAGCGTCGCTCTCGCGCGGCTCGGGGCGCATGATTCTGACTGGGCAGCTGGGCGACGTGATGAAAGAGTCGGCCCAGGCGGCCCTCTCGTACGTGAAAGCTCGCGCCGATGAACTGGGGATTCCGCAAGACGCATTCCGCTACTGGGATGTGCATGTGCACGTGCCCGCGGGTGCCGTTCCGAAAGATGGCCCCTCAGCAGGAACGTCCATTCTTGCGGCGTTGGTGTCTGCTTTCACGCAACGCCGCGTAAAGCACACTGTGGCCATGACGGGCGAGATTACGCTGCGCGGACTGGTCCTGCCGGTGGGCGGCATCAAGGAAAAGGTGCTGGCAGCCAAGCGCGCGGGTATCGAACGCGTGGTGCTTCCCAAAAAGAACGAGAAGGATGTCAAGGAGATTGCCGACGAGGCGCTCGATGGCATCACCATCACGTACGCCGAGCGTGTAGACAGCGTCATCGACACGGTGCTCGAAGACAATGCCGTAACCGACCCCGAGGCCTTCTTCACCGTGCCCGAGACCGAGAAGCGCCTGCACAGCGGCCCCACAAACGGCACGTCAGAGGAGAACCCGGTTGTGGTCCGATAGCAAACGCAATCGCAAACGGCTGAAGAGGAAAGCCGCGCTCGTGGGAGGGTTGACGCAGCCCCTACCCCTTGGCGCCACGAGGCAGAGGGGCTGTAGTGTAGGTTATGCTGGTTGTGCCTTGCGACGAGCGGGGCGAGAGTTGGGTTGAGGGGGCAGCAGCTTAAACAGAGACGCTTCATCTCCAGTAAACGGCCCGTATCACTTTGCATCCCCCTCGGTCCCCCTTCAGGGAAGGGGTACGTGTTTAGCGTTTGTGTTCGCTGGTTATTATTGTAGGGTATGGCAGATACAAGAGATCATACCGACCATACCGATTTGGAGGATGCGCTGGAGATGCTCCAGGGAGCCTCGGGTGCGTCTGACGCGGCGATGTCTGACGCAGCGATGTCTGACGCAGAGCTGTCCGACGCAGAGCGGATCGACGTGCTTATTGCGTTGGTTCGTGCGCAGGCGGAGCGGATCGACGCGCTTCAGTCGAAGCTGGAGGCAATGCAAGCCGAACGCGACCGTCTGCGTGAGCGAGTGCGCGAGCTCAGCGGTGAGAACCGCCGGTTGCGCACCGAGCGCGATAACGCCGAGCGCGATAACGCCGAGCGCGCTGGCAAGCGGCAGGCCGCTCCGTTTCGGACGGAGGCGAAGAAGCGCTCCTCGTCTCCATCGCGGCCCGGGCGTAAGGGCGGACACGAGGCCTCCTATCGCCCAGAACCCGCGCAGATCGATGCCCGCGTGGACGTGCCCATCGCGTGCTGTCCGGAGTGCGAAGCCCCTGTATGCAATGTTGTATGCAATGTTGTATGCAATGTGCGGCCCATCCGCCAAGTCATCGAAGAGATTCCTCCGATCACGCCCCAGGTGATTGAGTTGACCACCTATCGCGGGGACTGCGACCGGTCTCGGGCCGCGGGCTCAGGC
>NZ_JAWOAR010000241.1:0-4620 GCF_046498435.1 Longimonas sp.
TTGATGCGCCGGCCCGAGATCACGGGCTTCATCTCGGTCTCGCCGCCGGCCAACATGTATGATTTCTCGTTCCTTGCCCCCTGCCCCGCCAGCGGGCTGATCATCAACGGCGCCGCCGACCGCGTGGCCAAGCCGCAAGACACCCGTATCCTCGTCGACAAGCTGCACGAGCAAAAGGGCATCACCATCACCCACGAGGAGGTGCCAGGCGCCGGACATTTCTTCGAGGATCCACATATGGACCCGATGATCGAAAGCGTGCAGGCCTATGTGAAACGCCGCCTCACCGAATCCAGCCGCTGAAGGCCCGCGATGAGCAGGATCGCCGAGGAACTGGCCGACAAGCTGGCACAGGACACGATCGAAGCGGCCGACCAGCCGGTCGTCACCCAGCTGCTCGGCCGCCTCGATCGTGTCCTGGGCCAGCTTGTCGGCCAGTTCCTCGGGGATCCTGAATCAAGTTCAGGATCCATTCCCCCGACTATTCCCCCGAGAAGACGCCCAGATGGGTTCTTGTTGTAGGATCCAACAATCTCTCATTGAACAGGCGGTGGAGGAAACCAACGTTAAATAAACAATATAGCGGAGAAAAAGCTATGTGCAAGGACTAGCCCTCGGGGAGAGGAGGACTTTGTTTCAAGGTGTTGCGCATGGCTCCGCTGTGCGAGGCAGGCTATTCAGGGGGACAACTGGCATGCCCCTTCGGGGCCCTCTGCCCCGCTCTAACTTGGCTAAAAACACCGCCCGGCATGGGTTCCTGGGCTACAAGTCGCTAAACACGTACGCGCTTCGTCACTACGGCGTTTGGTAGCTGTTGGATTGCACGTGATGCACCGTGAGGCTGTCATCCCGGACAAGGCACCCCTGATCCGGAGCCGAGCGAAACGACACACAGGTAATCTACTCGTTTCTCGATAACTCAATCACGTCAGGGATAACGCCCCCGGCTTTTGTAACCCACGCTGGGCATCCCCCAGGGCGCCGCCCCCTACTTGTAATCCTCCATCGCCGTTACCGCCAGCGAATCAACGTAGTTGTTGAGCGTGTTGTCGGCGTGGCCCTTCACCCAGATCCACTCTACGTTGTGGCGCTCGTTTTGAGCATCCAGGGCTTGCCACAGGTCCTTGTTTTTAACCGGTTTCTTGGAGGAGGTACGCCAGCCGTTCTGCTTCCAGTTGTCGAGCCAGCCATCGTTGAACGCGCGCGACACGTAGGCGCTGTCAGTGTGAAGTTTGACGGCAGTCGGCTCGTCGAGCACTTTGAGCGCTTCGAGCGCGGCGGTTAGCTCCATGCGATTGTTAGTGGTCTGGAGGGATCCGCCGGTGTATTGTTCGGCGTCATCGCGGTTGCCCTCGGGCATAAGAACCGCAGCCCATCCGCCCGGACCCGGATTGCCGCTGCATGCGCCATCGGTATACACAGTTACGCTGTTCATCGTCAAAAGAAAACCCAAGAGGAGCAAAACAAATACGCATAGGGCAGCGCGGCGTCGCATCCGCCAACCCCACAGGCACATAAGCTATAGGGAAACGGGGCATGGATGCAGCGCTCCGCCGTCAATCGCTCATGAAAACTATTGAGCACACCGGTCGCTGCGGAGTCACGTTCTTCTGGCCCCAACGTGCCCGGCAGGCACCGCGTTGCATCTGCCACGTTATGTTTGCAGGGCGCAGCGGTCTACCGCACAGTAGGCCGGGTGCCAGTTCGATATTCTTGAGTG
Organism: Longimonas sp.; assembly: GCF_046498435.1. Taxonomy (NCBI): domain Bacteria; kingdom Pseudomonadati; phylum Rhodothermota; class Rhodothermia; order Rhodothermales; family Salisaetaceae; genus Longimonas; species Longimonas sp. The sequence continues at coordinate 1,721 of NZ_JAWOAR010000241.1, forward strand.
TGAGAGGCCCCTACCATGAAATTTGTTGACCACGTAGTCATTACGGTACGCAGCGGTGACGGCGGGCGTGGCCTGGTGTCGTTCCGACGCGAGAAGTTCGTACCCAAAGGCGGTCCTGCCGGAGGCAACGGTGGTGCGGGGGGCTCGGTGTACATCGAGGCCGATCCGCACCTCTACACGCTCATGGATCTGCGCTACAACACCTTGCACGAAGCCGGAGATGGCGAACCCGGCGGCAGCAATAACAAAACCGGCAAGGATGGCGAGGATGTGGTGCTCCGCGTGCCGCCCGGCACCGTCATCCGCAACAACGCTACCGACGCAGTTATCGGCGAAGTGGTGGAACCGGGCGATCGTCTCTGCATCGCGGAAGGCGGACGCGGAGGCAAGGGCAATACCTTCTTTAAGTCGTCAACCAACCAGACGCCTCGCCATGCCCAGCCGGGCGAGGACGGCGAGGAGAAGGAGATTGCGCTGGAGCTGAAGCTGCTGGCCGATGTGGGACTCGTAGGCTTTCCCAATGCCGGAAAGAGCACGCTCGTGTCGTCGATTTCGGCGGCGAAGCCCGAGGTGGCCGACTATCCGTTCACCACGCTCACGCCCTCGCTCGGCATGGTCTACGTGAACGAATATACCTCGTTTGTTATGGCGGATCTTCCAGGCATTATCGAAGATGCGCATGAGGGACGCGGACTTGGGCTGCAGTTCCTGCGCCACATTGAGCGCACCGCTGTGCTACTCTTCGTCATCCCCATTACGGAAACCGACCTGGGAGCGACGTACGAGCAGCTGCTGCACGAACTGCGCGAGTACGATGCTGCACAGCTCGACAAGCCGCGCTTTGTGGCGCTCTCAAAGACCGACCTACTGCCGCCCGAAGAACGCTCGCTGCTGCCCGATGTGGTCGCCGAACACTTTCCGCCCGGCGTAGAGCTGCTGCCCATCAGCGCGGTCGCACAGATCGGGTTGGCCCCCCTGAAGCACCGCCTGTTCGACGCTGTTGATACCGAGAAGCGCCGCACTGCGGCAGAGGTTGCCTCTTCATGACGCTCTTCGATGCCGATCCCACCGCCCCCGATGTCGATTCTGAGGCCGAGCGTCGCGCTCTTGTTGCGCTTATGCTCGTCCCCAACGTAGGCTGGAGCCGTGCCCGCACGCTTATCGGGCACCTCAAGCGGCCCAGCGCGGTGTTCAGCGCGTCGGCATCGGTGCTCACACAGGTACCCGGCATCGGACCACGCACAGCTGCGGCCATCTGCTCGTTCGACGACCACGCCGCGGTGGACCGGCAGTTTGCCCGCGCCGACGAGATGGACGTGCACCTCTGTACGCTCTGGGACACCGACTATCCCGGGCGTCTGCGCCACACCTACGATCCGCCGCCCTGCTTGTGGATACGCGGGACGTTGCATCCTGCCGATACGCATGCCCTGGCTGTGGTCGGCACGCGGCGATGCACCGATTATGGCAAGGGCGTAGCGCGCGACCTGACAGCAGCTCTCGTGCAGCACGGCTACACGATTGTGAGCGGCCTGGCGTTTGGCATCGACGCGGCAGCGCATCGCGCGGCACTTAAGCAAGGCGGACGCACGCTCGCGGTGCTCGGGTCGGGGCTGGCGCGCATCTACCCGCAGAAGCACACGCGGCTGGCGCGGCGCATTGAAGATCAGGGGGCGGTGCTCTCCGAGTACACCCTCGACGAGGACCCCAACGCCTCTAACTTTCCGGAGCGCAATCGCATTGTGAGTGGACTTACCCTGGGTACGCTCGTGATTGAGTCGCACGAAAAGGGCGGCGCGCTCATCACGGCGCGGCTGGCGGTGGAACAAAACCGCGAGGTGTTTGCCGTGCCCGGTCCGGTTGGGAAGAGCGCCTCGGTGGGCACCAACCGGCTCATCCAGCGCGGCCACGCCAAGCTCGTGCTCAATGTGGACGACCTGCTTGCAGAGCTTCCGACTCCCCCAACGACCACCGATAGCGAGGCGGCCCCGCCCAAGGAGCCCCCACCCGACCTAAGCAATGCCGAGCAGACGCTCTACGACGTCCTCACCAACGAGCCCGTTCACCTGGACGTGCTGTGTGCACGGGCGGGCGTAGCCCCCTCCGAGGCGCTGGTTCACCTGCTCCAGTTGGAGTTCAAGGACCTGGTCGAGCAGCGCGCTGGAAAGCAGTTTCAGCGTGTGCGGTGAGAGAAGAGGTGTATTGGATACGGCAGAAACCGACCTGCTCATTGCAGTTCCGCTCTGCATCCAGCAAACGACGGCAAAAAATATTACGCAACGCTGCAAACTTTCGGCATCGGGTCTATCTCCGCGTGGGCGGGATGCGATTTTGGATTACGGATTGTGGATTGTGGAGGCGTTCTATGGCGCAGGCGGCTGTGCTTTGGTGTCGAGAGGATGGACAAATGGAGGGGTGGAGGGATGGACGGGTGCGAGTCTGCTCTGCTACAATGCGACAGGCACTTCGATACGGCATCGTGGTCTGTGCACGAGCAATTGCCGACATTCGATTGAGCATGTCGGGGAGGCCGCCGTCTCCGTGCAATCCTCCATCCCTTTCGGGCCCCGTACGCCCCGGATGACCAGGCGGCCGGTGATGGTCGTCCACTTTCGAAAACCTCAGCCACCGGCCGCTCTGGTCCATCCGATGGTTCGGCCAGCTTCACGCCCTTATTCGCGCTTTGGTCACATCGCCTCCGACGCAATAATGATGACCCGCGAGCGTTCGGGCAGTTTCACGCTGGGATCGAGGGGACGTACCAATCCGTTCTCGACAATACCCGCAATGGCAAGCGGCTTGGCCAACTGGCCCTGATGCTGCTCCATCGATGACGGCGTCACATCAGGCGGCAATTCAGGCGGTGCCAGTCGCGGTTCCGCGGCGATCTCCTCGTCGCG
>NZ_JAWOAR010000122.1:0-7231 GCF_046498435.1 Longimonas sp.
AAAGTATTCTGGGCGCCGGTGGCCAGCCAGAGGCCACGGCTGATGATCAGCAGATAGAGCAGCAGGATCGCCACGTACGAAATCAATGCGCTCATCAGCCTCAAGACGTTGAGCAACTACATCAATCACGTGGCGCAGACCAAGATTGACGAGGGACTCGACCAGCTCTTTCCTATCATGGCCAAGATCAACCAGGAGGGCTGGGCCGAAGCGCCTGATAATACCAAGTGCTTTGAATCACTATACAGATTGAGCAGTTTTTCAGGTGACATTCGGTTTATTCAACATCGGTCTACTCAACATAGAGGCTCCCGGTCTGATGTACAACCTTCCTGAGATTTCCGAGTCGGTCGAGGAACTGGACCAATTGGTCCGTAAAGAGAAAGACGCTCAGATCCAGCGTCGTTTCCACATGCTTCTTTTGCTGCGAAGCGGGGAGGCCACCAGTCGAAGCGCGGTAGCCCGCCAGTTGGGCGTGCATCGCCACACGGTGGCGGATTGGCTTGCGCTCTATGAAGAAGGCGGCCTTGAGAAGATCCAAGAGGTCGGCGAGCCCGGCCCGGATCCGGGCCAGAAGTCGATTCCGGACCAGGCGATGGAGGCGCTGAACGAGCGGTTAGCCGAGCCGGGCGGCTTTACGAGCTACAAAGAGATTCAACAATGGCTCGACGAAGAGCATGGCGTGGAGCTGTGCTACTCGACGGTCCACGGCATCGTGCGTTACGACCTCGGAGCGAAGCCGAAGACGCCGCGCCCGAGCCACCCTAAAAAAAACAGCAGGCCCAAATAACGTTTCAAGAGGAGCTTCCCACCTGTCTTTCCGGTCTTGAGGAACAGGGGCGCCGTCCCCTGCGCCTGTTTTGCCAGGACGAGTGCCGGATCGGGCGGATGCCTATTTTGCGCCATAAAATTACCTTGCCGGGCGTAAAGCCGATCCAGACGGCCCAACCCGCCTACGAGTATTTTTACGTGTACGGCGCCGTTGAGCCGGAGACCGGGCAGCGGTTTTTCACTGAGCATGAACGCCTCAATAGCGAGTGCTTCCAGGACTTTTTAAACCGGTTTGCGCGGCGGTTCCCCTGCAGCCACAACGTGATGATTTTAGATAACGGCCGGTTCCACAAAGCCAATAAGCTCGCGGTCCCAGAGAATGTCACCCTCGTGTTTTTGCCGCCCTATAGCCCCGAACTCAATCCGGTAGAACGGTTGTGGCAGGACCTGAAGGATGCTATCGGGGGGACATTCTACAAGTATCTGGCCGATTTGCGCCAACAGACCCGAACGGTTCTGTCTCGATACACCGATGAAGCAGTCGCCTCATTGACCGGATACGACTATCTGCTGGAGGCCACACGTGTAGCATTATCATAGGCACTTGGTATAATTTTACGGAATCCCTCTCCCTACATCTCCCTCCTCCTCGGCTAGTGCTCTGTCAATCCTCATTTTGATGGTTGCCTGCAATCAGCCCCCACGAAGTCTGTCATGGTGAGCGCAGTCGAACCATCTCCTTGGCGTTCAGAAGATACGGCGGGACAGAGGATCCTGCCCGCTTCGAGGGAGATCTTTATTCACTGCGTTCACCAGTCGCTTCGCTCGTGTCAGGACTTCGCGTCTCCTTGGCGGAGCCGCTCGCTCAAGATGACACCATGTAAACAGGGCATGCTGCAACCCAACCATTGACCTGTGACAGAGCACTATGACAGCTGATCTGCAAAAAAGCAGGGCTGTTGGAATGGAGCGTCACCGTTGAGTGCATCGAGCAGCCCGTTCATGTGACGCTCGTGCATGGCCTTGATGGCGGCATTGGGGGGGTCGTAGGCAAACTCGGCCCAGCGTACGCTCATGTGCATGGCATCGTGGGCGGCAGTGAGCACGTCGGGCTCGGTGCAACTGCGCGCCGCCAGCAACTGGGCCGCGCTGGGCCGGCGATGCGGCATGCCAATGGCAGCAGCCCGTACAGCTGCTTCGCGCGAAGCCGACCGTGCCTTGTGCAATGCCTTTATCGTAGAAACCTGCCCAGACGCCACGTTTCGGGCAGCGGTCCAGAGCGCAGTGCAAGCCGCTGGTGGAGCGGTGAAACGCCAGGTTTGCTGGGCACACCAACAGGCGAAGGCACGCACCACCGAGGCCCCGTGATCTTGCTTTAGGTAGCGAGCAACCGGCAGAGCAGCCGGTTGGGCTGACGGGGGCGCTTCATGGGTTGGCACGCCGCTTGCCCGGTCTACAATAACCGGGCGGTCGCTTCGTCCGTCGAAGATGTAGTAGTAATCCGAAACGCGTTTCGGCATGACGCCTCCGCTGGTTTGGAGAAGGACCGATGGAAATCCGGATAAGGAGCTATCTCATAACGCAATGGGTGCAGCCGCTCGAAGTCCCCAGAAGCTTTTGAGATCGTTCCTAAGTAGCCGGAACTATGGGTTGCACCGTCATCCGCCGCCGCTTGGTTCCCGAGTGGAGTAACAGGTTGGTTTGGGCCGGCAGAAACTGCATCGGCGGCGCAACAAACCCGGTCCATCTTTCTTACAATGTCTATGCACACAACACACGTATGCAAGCGCTTGCCTTACGCGTTTATTGCGCCAAACGTAGCGTAGAGCGCCGCTTGTATCAGTTCGCATCGATTCGTTTATGCCGTGAGGCCGTACTTTATGAAACGTATAACGCACTATGTGCTCCCCGCTATTGGCCTGGTTTTGCTGGGTGTCGTGCTTGGCGTACAGGTCAACTCCTTTACGTCCGACAACAGCGCCTACGAGCAGCTTCAGAAGCTGGAGCGTTCCTTTGTCATCATCACGCGACAGTACGTAGATCCTGTTGAGTCGGAAGCGCTGGTTGAGGACGGCATTGAGGGCATGTTAGAAGCACTTGATCCTCACTCAACCTACATTCCATCCGATGAGGTGCAGGGCGTACAAGACACCTACCGCGGGTCGTTTGGCGGCATTGGGGTGATGTTTGAGATGGTGGAAGATACCGCACGCGTCATCTCGCCCATTGCAGACGGCCCCAGCGAGCGCCTCGGCATTATGGGAGGCGACCGCATCGTTCAAATCGAGGGCGAGTCGGCGGTAGGAATTGGAACCAATGGCATCCAAGACCGCCTGAAGGGCGAAGTAGGTACCACCGTTGACCTGACAGTCTATCGCCCCGGTGCAGGGCAAGAGTACGAGTTTGAGATCGAGCGCGACGAGATCTCGATGAACTCTATCAATACCTCGTACATGATCGATGACCAGACCGGGTATGTCAAAATCGACCGGTTTGCGATGACCACGCACGAGGAGTTCATGGAGCACGTAGGCACGCTTAAAGACGAAGGGATGGAACGCCTGGTGCTCGACCTGCGGGGCAACCCTGGTGGGGTGATGCGTTCGGCGGTTGACATTGCCGACGAGATGCTGGAAGAAGGGCTCACCATTGTAGAAACGAAGGGCCGTGAGCGCTCTATGAACTCACAGTTCCGTGCCGAAGAGGGAGGTAGCCTTGAAGATAACCCAGTCATTGTGCTGGTAAATCAGGGCTCGGCCTCGGCCAGCGAAATCGTGTCGGGGGCCCTGCAAGACCACGACCGCGCTCTTGTCGTGGGGCAACGCACATTTGGAAAAGCACTCATCCAGAAGCAGTTTGAACTGGATGACAACAGCCTGCTGCAAATGACCGTCGGCCGCTACTACACGCCCGTGGGACGCCTCATCCAGACGCCTTACGAGAATGAAGGCACCGACGAGCAATACGTAGAGCGCATGATGGAAGAGCAAGAAAACGCGACGTTCCATCCTGAAGAATACAAAGACAGTATTCCGGATTCGCTCATGTACACCACCGAAGGCGGACGCACGGTCTTCGGCGGGGGAGGCATTATGCCCGACGTTGTGGTGCAGCCCGATACGACCAGTCTTACCAACTTCGTGTCGGCCATCAACATGGACTTTGCCTTCACGCGCGAGTGGTTCATGAACAACGAGCAGCAGGTCCGGTCAACGTGGGGCGAGGATTCAGACGCCTTCCTGAACGACTTCACTACTCCCGATTCGCTCGTTACCGCGTTCTGGGACTTTACCGAAGAGCAGGGGGTGACATACACCAGCGATCCTGATGAGACGGCTCCTGGCGAAGGGGTCTTTTCGGAGGCAGAGAAGAATCGCAGCGAAGAGGAGATACGCCTGCGTCTGAAGGGATACCTGGCGCGTCAGCTATACGGCTTGCGCACGGCCCAGCCTACCCTTAACGAGACGGATCCGATATACCTCGAAGCGCTCTCGCTCTGGGGCAACGCGGAAGAACTCGCCACCATGCACATGGAGCGCCAGGAGTGATACCAACTCCGTATGCTTCGTTGGCGTGTGGAGGTATGGACGTGTGAAGGGGTGAATGAGAAAAACATCCACCTCTTCACTGGTCCACCCTCTGAGGCTGAAGACCGACTGACGACGTACATCCGGTGCCTCGTAGAGGAACGATACTGCAATGCTGCAACCGGATTCGTACTAAGTGGCCCGGGTAAATGGCGCGTGCGCGCTGGGGCCTCTGGCTCAAAACTGTCTTCTGGAACCATACAGCCCACTAAAAAAGCCTGCCTCGGCATTCGTGCCGAGGCAGGCTTTTGTGTTGTAAGACGGCGCTGCTGCTCAACAGCAGATCAGATGCTTAGGCATCGTCTTCCGCGTCGTAGCTGATCGTCTCCTGAATCGCGCCGTCCTGTTTCTGGATGACGAGACGGCTGGGGGCATGCGCCTTGGCGGCGTCGCGAGCAGCATCAACGGCTTCCTTCTTCGTGTCGAACGACTGAAGCGGAGCGTCCGTGCCTTCCTGAAGCAGCACCCACGCGTCCTCGTGGTACGCTACGTGGAAGACGAGCGCATCGCCAGCCGCTTGCTGGTCGAGCATGGACGACAGGGCATCCAGCTTCTCGGAGAGCTGGCCTACCTTGCTGGACAGGCCCTGGACCTCTTCGCGCGTGGGTACGCCCAGACGGCCCAGTGTATCGTTCAGCGTCGAACTCACCGTTTTCTCGACCGTCTGCGCAGCGTCCGACACGCGGCGCGACACATCGTCAAAGCGACGGTTTAGCTCTTCAGAGATCGACTCTTGCTGCTTGTTAATCTCACTGTTGATCTCTGACGTCGCGTCTTCAAACTGTCCGCGGCGCTTCTCTTCATACGACTTGCCGCGCTTCACCAGATCCTGAAACACGCGGTCGCCTTCTTCTTCAACCCGGGCGAGGGCACCCAGTCCAGCCAACCACACTTCGCGCCCGCGCTCAACGAGCTCGTCCGGCAGCTTACTAAAGTCAATCGGTTTCTTGGCGGATGCGGAGCGTTCTTTTTCATCAGTAGCCATAATCAATCACCTCGAAAGGTCTTTTGGTGCATGGATTCAATGGGAGCACAACAGGTATGCTCACTTCTGCCTATAACGCAGCGCGTCACAAGTTCCATTTTATAACGCGGTGCGTTATTTTTGGGGAGGCAATAGGTCGTATTCACAGAAGGTGCATGCTGGGGCATCCCAAACCCAGCCCTCCGAACAATGCCTGGGCCTGCGCATCCGAACGATGCCTGCCCAAGTCGTAGGGCGGTCTCGTATTTTGTAAAATCATCCGATCCGATTTGTATGGCCTGTTTTGCAACGATTGTACTCGACGGCGTAGGCGTAGGCGCGCAGCCCGATGCCCATGACTACGGCGACCGGGGCAGCCACACTCTGGGCCACGTCTGCGCCGCCGAACAGCCCGACCTGCCCAATCTGACAGCGCTCGGGCTGGGCCATGTCGCCGATCTTGCAGGCCTGCCCTGTGTTGATAAGCCCGCCGCTGACTATGGCCGGATGCAGGAGATTTCGGCAGGCAAAGACAGCACCACCGGCCACTGGGAGATCGCGGGCCTGCACCTGGAACAGCCCTTTCCCACCTATCCCGACGGCTTTCCGCCCGAAGTCATCGACGCATTCAAGGAGCACGGCGGCGTGGATGGGGTGCTTGGCAATCGCCCGGAGTCGGGCACGGTCATCATCGAGGAGTTGGGGGCCGAGCACGAGAAGACGGGGATGCCCATTGTGTATACCTCGGCCGACAGCGTCTTCCAGATTGCCGCACACAAAGACGTGATTCCACTGGAAGAGCTCTACCGCCTCTGTAAGGTGGCGCGTACGAAGGTCTGCACCGGCACGCATAGCGTGGGGCGCGTTATTGCGCGTCCGTTTGTGGGGGCTCCCGGCAACTACACGCGCATCTCTGAAGAACGCAAAGACTTTGCATCTCGCCCCGATACGCCGCCGCTGCAAGATGTGCTGCAAGAACAGGGCGTGCGCACGGTCTCCATCGGGAAGATTGCGGATCTGTTTGCGCGGACGGGCTTCGATACGATGACAAAGACGTCCTCTAATGCGGAAGGCATCGCGGCTACCGAAGCGGCTCTACAGGCGTGTCAGGAAGATGCGCCGCCCACCTTCATCTGGACGAATCTCGTCGACTTCGATCAGGACTACGGGCATCGCAATGACCCTGAAGGCTTTGCGCAGGCGCTTGAGGCGTTCGACGCGGCGCTCCCCGACCTGCTCAACGCGCTCCCGAGCGACGGCGTGCTCGTCATTACCGCCGACCACGGCAACGACCCCACCACCGCCAGCACCGACCACAGCCGCGAGTTTGTGCCGCTGCTGGTGGTGCGTCCCGAGGCCACCGGCCGCGCATTGGGACTCCGCTCCACCTTTGCCGACCACGCTGCCACCGTGGCACGCTACTTTGACGTTCCGTTCCAGACTCACGGGACGGCGTTTTAGCCTGCGCATCCCCCTAAACGAGCCCGCACCACGAACGAACCTTCCGGACACGGCAGTCGTTGGGCTGTCGTGTTGTTTTTACCGACGAATCCACCTGTTTTCGCGTTCTATGCCTGCATATCCCTTCGACGAAATCGAGCCCAAGTGGCAGCGCTACTGGGCGGAGCATCACACGTTTCGCACGCCCGAAGACGTCGATCCCGACGCCGAAAAATGCTATGTACTCGACATGTTTCCGTACCCGAGTGGGGCCGGGCTCCATGTGGGGCATCCTGAAGGATATACGGCCACTGATATTGTGGCCCGCTACAAGCGCATGCAGGGTATAAATGTGCTGCATCCCATGGGGTGGGATGCGTTCGGGCTGCCTGCCGAGCAGTACGCGGTCAAAACCGGCACGCATCCGCGCGATACGACCGAGCGCAACATCGCCAACTTTCGGAGTCAG
>NZ_JAWOAR010000296.1:0-22633 GCF_046498435.1 Longimonas sp.
AGGAGATGGTTCGACTGCGCTCACCATGACAGGCTTCGTGGGAGGGTGATTGCAAGGCAACCATCAAAATGAGGGTTGACAGAGCAGTAGCACCGTACGTCGGCGCTTGCGAAACGTGGTGTGGTTGCACCGAACGGGCACGGAGGCATGCTTCCCCAGACATAAAAGTACCCATAGGCGGAATCCGGACACGATGGTGCCCGAAGCAGGATGCTTCACTTTTCCCCTAACTCCTTTGCTCCTATCCGGCTAACCTACAGCTCCATGTCGTCGAGCTCCTCGGGGTCGCGCTTCAGAAGGCCCTGCTTTTTGTAGTAGATCATGGTGGTGTCGAGGGTGCCGTGGCGCATGCGCTCTTTGACCTGCTCCAGCGGCATGCCCTGGTTCAGCCAGATGAGCGCGGCGGTGTGCGTAAGGCTGTGCGGCGTGATTCCGGGGCGCTTGATCTCGGCCGCCTTCATGTGCTGGTTGATGCGCCCGCGAATCGACCGCGTCTTGAGCCGCTTGCCTTTTGATCGACGCCCGTGCGAGATGAAGAGCGGCTTGTCGGGGTTCGGGCGTTCGCGCGCCTGCAGGTACGCTTCGATGCGCTCCACCACCGGTGGGTCGAGCGGCACCTGCTCGTCTTTGACGGTGCGGCCTTTGCCCTGCACGCGCAGCACATCGCCCATGAGCGTGTGCTCGAAGTCGCCTACATCGGCACGTACGAGTTCGATTTCGCTCATCCCAGCGTAGAGCATGCAGTAAACAATGGCCACGTCGCGCTTGTCGATGGGCGTGGTATCGTCCATTGCGTCGAGCAGCGCCTCGATGTCGGACTCGGTGAGCACCTTGCGCGTGTGTGTTTCAGGACGCCGGTTGCCCTTCACGGCCTTCGCCGGATTCTCGTTGAGATGCCCCGCATCCACCAGATACTGGCAGAGCCGCCGCACCGCCGTCAGGTACGTGGACACCGACACCTGACTGAGCCCGCGCTCTTCCATGAGGTACTTCTTGTAGGCGCGCACATCGTCTTCGGTAAACTGAAAGCGCCCCTGCCGCTGAATAAACCACTTCTGAAAGGTGTTGAGCGAGCGCCGGTAGGTCCCCACGGTTTCGTCGCTCTTATCGCTCAGATACTCGGTCAGAAACGCATCAAGATGCTGGCGGAGTTCGCGCAGCGAGAGTTCAAGCGGCGCATCAGGGGTAGAAGGCGGCATGGCAGCACGTTGCAAGAAAAGGCACAGACACGACGGGCTCCGCTAACGCATCATTGCACGCAGGGATGCATGGCAATAGGCCCCCGTGTAAGGATGAATGGATGGACGGGTGAATCTTTTTTCTTCCAACCCTCCACCCTTCCAACGGAGTATGCGGAGTTGGTACGGTAACGTGTGTTGGAGGATACGGACAGGGGGTCGCCTCTCACAGGTTTGCCTCAAACGACCGATGCCCTCCCTGCATTGCAAGGAAGGCACCGGGCGGTATAAATGGTCGTGATACCAGCATCCCACGCAGCCTACACAGAACAGCACAGGCTGCAACAGACACCGGTTGCGCGTCTACAGTTCGTCGTCGGCAGAGTAGGATTCGAGCACCTCCACGCAGCGATGCAGGAAGCTGGAGCCGAGGGCGCCATCCACAACGCGGTGGTCGTACGAGAGCGAGAGGTACATCATGTGGCGCACCGCAATGACGTCGCCCATGTCGGGGTCTTCCACCACCACCGGACGTTTCTTAATTGCGCCAGTCGCCAGAATCCCCACCTGCGGCTGGTTGATGACGGGCGTACCCATCAGCGAGCCCAGCGAGCCGATATTCGTGACGGTAAAGGTGCCCCCTTGCAGTTCGTCGGGTTGCAGCTGCTTCGAGCGAGCGCGTTTGGCGGTGTCCGCCATCTTGCGCGCCAGCCCCGACACATTCAGGTCGCCCGCGTTGCGGATGACCGGCGCCAGCAGTCCCTTGTTGCCAATCGCAACAGCAATGCCGATGTGGTAGTTTTTCTTCTGCACGATCTTATCGCCTTCCACCGACGCGTTGAGCGTGGGATGATCGCGCAGCGCCTCAACAGCAGCCTGCACAAAGAACGGTGTGAACGTGAGCTTCACGCCCTCGCGCTCCTGGAACGCCTCCTTGTGGCGCTCGCGGAACTTGACGAGTCCGGTCACATCGGCTTCGGCAAACGAGGTGACGTGTGCCGAGGTCGCCTTGGAGCGCACCATGTGCTCGGCGGTGATCTTGCGCATGCGGTCCATTTCGACCACTTCGATGCGGTCGCCGTACTGCTGCTTCAGCTCTTCCTCGCTCGGTCCGGCTTCGACGGTATAGCTGCCGCGCTCCGGCGTGCGGGAGGCCGGGGCTTGCGGAGCGGGCGTGGGCTGCGCCGGAGCCGGTTCGCTCGTGGGTGCTGTGTCGCCGCTGTCGGTGGCTGGCTCGGGCGGGGCCTCGGTTGGATCGGGCTTCGCTTCGGTCGGCTCGGGCTGGGCCTCGCGCGTTTCGAGATAGTCGAGCACATCTTCTTTGGTAACGCGCCCTTCGCGCCCAGAGCCCTCGATGGATTCCAGTTCGCTCATGCTCAGGCCTTCGGTTTCAGCAATGGAGCGCACCAGGGGCGAGAAGAACTGCCCATCTTCGCCACGCCGCGTAATGGGGCGCCCATCGTCGGCCACCGGTTCCGGCGGACGTCCATGATCGGTTACGGGCTCGGGCTCAGTAGTACGGGGTGCGGTATCGCCTCCCTCTGTGCTCTCGGCGGTGCTTGTGGTACTTTCGGGGGAGGAGTCTGCCGGGGTGCTATCGCCAGCGGCAGCCTCTGCTTCAGCCCCCACAACAGCAATGACGGTGCCGACTTCAACGGTGTCGCCCTCTTCCACGAGGCGCTCTTTGAGCACGCCCGCAGCAGGAGAGGGCACCTCCGTATCCACCTTGTCGGTACCAATTTCGAGGAGCGTTTCGTCGAGATCAATCGGGTCGCCAACGTCCTTGAACCAGGCAATGATGGTGCCCTCGGTAATGCTTTCACCCATCTTGGGCATCACCACCTCCATGTCTTCCATGTCTTCGGTGGCGGCTTCATCGGCCGGTGCACTGTCGGAGGCGGCTTCTTCAGCAACCTCTTCAGCGGCCCCGTTGTCCGAGGGCATGTCGGGTTCGGCGTCTGCATCCGCAGATGCATCTACCCCATCCACCGCGTCGACCGCGGCGGCATCGGGGGCGGCGGCAGCGTCTGCATCGTCGGCGCTGGCCTCAGGGGCTGGTGAGGCGGTATCCGCTTCGCTGGCCGCGTCGACTTCCGTTTCGAGGCGAGCGATGATGGTACCCACCTCTACGGTATCGCCCTCTTCCACGAGGATCTCGTCGAGCACCCCCGCGGCGGGCGAGGGCACCTCCGTATCCACCTTGTCGGTGCCAATTTCGAGGAGCGTTTCGTCTTGCTCAACCTCGTCGCCGGGCTGTTTATGCCAGACAATGACCGTACCTTCTGTAATGCTCTCGCCCATTTTGGGCATCGAGACGTCTACCTTCGCCATATCGGAGTGCAGCTATTCAGCATCTGGGAGTCGATGGAGGGGCGTGTTTCTGCATACTGGAAGCGCTGCCACGGGGGCGCCACGCCGTGCTACAGATACGCACCAGTTCATGTGGTGCTTCCAATGTAGCGGACGCGCCACCCACAAACAACGGTGCCCGTCGTTTCTTGCAATGATTCAACAAAAGTAGGTGTGTGCATGCTTCAGACGCTTACGTGAGCCCTATGGCAAGGGGGATACGCAGGAGCAGCAGCTTCGGTAGTGGGATTAGCCATTGTACCGGTTCATGGCGGCGTCCAGCGAGTCAGTAGCCATGCGCAGCACGGCGTTACAAGCACGAAGGCGTGCTTCTTCGATGACAGGCTGCTGCTGGGCCGAGAACGGGCTCAGCACATAGTCGGCCTGCTCGCCGTGTGCATAATCCTTCCCAATCCCGATACGCAGCCGAGGGAAGTGTTTCGTATCCAGGGCCTTGGCAATGTCGGCAAGTCCGTTGTGTCCGCCGCTACTGCCGCTGGGGCGCAGCCGCAGCTGGCCCGTATCCAAGTGCAGATCGTCGACGATCACGAGCAGGCGCTCTACGGGCATCTCGAAATGATCGAGCAGAGCGGCTACGGCCTGTCCGCTCCGGTTCATGTACGTGAGTGGCTGAGCCAGCGCAATCACCTGGTCTTTGTGCGGACCGCGCCCGGCCCGGGCATCCAGCCCGCTTAGCGGACGCAGCGTAGCGCCCAGGCGTTCGGCCAGCGCCTCCACCACCTGAAAGCCGATGTTGTGACGCGTGTTGGCGTACGAAGGACCCGGATTGCCGAGTCCGATAGCAAGCAGATCGGGAGTAGCCATGCGAATAAGCAGCAGGTAGTGCGAGGTCAATGAGGCGGAGCGTGGTGCGGGCTGTTGTGCACGCGGGGTCGCCATGCCCTAAACGACACCCGCCCCCACTGCGCTGGGCAGTGCGGGCGGGTGGTACGCATGCAAGTATATGATAGATTAGGCGTCGGCCTCTTTGTCTTCGGCCTCGGCTTCTTCGCCCTCGGCCAGTTCGCCTTCTTCGCCTTCGGGCAGTTCGCCTTCTTCGAGTTCCTCTTCTTCCTCTTCGTCTTCGGTAGCGAGGGCTTCGAGGTGCGGTGCCACAACGGTAACGAGCGTTTGCCCCTGCGCCATCTTATAGGTGTACGCCTCCTGGTCGAGGTCGTACAGGTGAATGGCGTCTCCAATCTCCAGATCCGAAATATCGACGGTGATTTCGGACGGAATGTTTTCAGGCAGGCAGGAGATGGTGATTTCGCGCACCAGAATCTGCGTATCGCCGCCGTTCTTCTGTCCTTCCGGAATGCCTTCGTAGCTCACCGGCACAGTAAGCGTAACGCGACGGCCCTCCTTGAGGACCTGGAAGTCAGCATGCTCCGGGACATCCGAAATCGGATGCAGATCGAAGTCCTTGAGGACGCATGACCAGGTGTCGCCATTCATCGACACATCGACCACACTGGTCTGACGCGAATAGATGAGGCGGTTGAGGTCGTGCACACTTACCTGAAACGGCACCGGGTCGGTGTCGCGTCCGTACAGAATGCAAGGCACGTTGTTACTGTTACGCACGGCCCGCGTCGCTTTCTTTCCGGTGTCGCGAGGCTCAGCGTTGAGGGTTGGGGCATCCATGTGTCGAAGGAGCGTAATACCGTACAAAATCGTAAATCAGGCGAGACGCGCACCGCGTCACAACAGAAAGCGGCGGGCGGCGTGTGCAGAAGGATGGAAAGCCGTGGTGGGGGCTTCGGGTTCCTTTGCTTTCGCTAAAGGGCTGTTAAAACGCGACCGCCCGGTGTCAACAAACCGATACCTACCCCCGGTCAGTCCTTGAACAATGTCGAGACGGACTTATCGGTGTAGATGTGGCGGATCGCTTTGGCAAAGAGGGGAGCCACGCTGACTACTTCGATGGAGTCGGACGTGCGTTCCAGCGGAATGGTATCGGTGATAATGAGCTGTTCAATGGGGGAGGCTTCGATGCGGTCGTACGCTGGTCCGGAGAGCAGCCCGTGCGTGCAGGCAGCCATTACGTCGAGCGCGCCCTCTTCACGAAGCGCCTCGGCGGCGCGGGTCAGCGTGCCTGCGGTGTCGACGATATCGTCGATCAGAATCACATTCTTGTCTTTTACATCGCCAATAATGTTCATGACGCGTGCCTCATTCGGACGCGGGCGCCGCTTGTCGATGAGGGCGATGCTCGTGCCCAGCTTTTTAGCGTAGGCACGTACCATCTTCAGCGCGCCCACGTCAGGAGCTACGAGCATGTAGTTGTCCATGTCGAGTGCCTGCAGGTGGTCGATGAGCACGCCCGAGCCGTACAGGTGGTCGACCGGCACATCAAAAAAGCCCTGGATCTGCGGTGCGTGCAGCTCCATCGTCAGAATGCGGTCGACCCCGGCGGTCGTGAGCAGGTTCGCCATCAGTTTGGAGGCAATGGACACGCGCGGTTGGTCTTTGCGATCCTGGCGCGCGTAGCCGAAGTACGGGATGACCGCGGTAACACGAGCCGCCGAGGCTCGCTTCGCAGCGTCGATCAGCATCAGCAATTCAATCCAGTTTTCAGCGCTGGGACACGTGCTCTGGATGATGAACAGGTCAGCGCCGCGAATGGAGGACTCGTATCGCACATAGATTTCGCCATCGGCAAACTCCTGGATGGTGAGTTCGCCCAGCGAGGTGCCGTAGCTCTGGGCAATGCTGCGGGCCAGAGCGGGATTCGAACGGCCGCCGTAGATTGCAACCGGGTTTTCCTGGGGAGCGGTGGTCATGAGTCGAGAGCACGAGGGGAAACAGGTGAGCGTGCATGTGGAGATGCAGCACGATCAACGCGCAACAACCCGTACGAACAAGCACGACCAGCGCGCCCAACGGAGTCGGCAGGGGCCACATGCAAACATCCTGCACACAGGACGTATGCAGGATGCTGTGCGCTATTGCAGAGCGCAGTTGCCCGGGGAGGATTCGAACCCCCACTCACGGCCCCAAAAACCGCTGTCCTGCCATTAGACGACCGGGCAATATGTTAACGAGCAGTGCGTCAGAACTGTACGCTACTCAGGGTAGCGCGTGTCTCTGTAAAAAGCAACATGGCGAGTCGGTCTTAGTTCGCTGTTTAGCAGTTCTTCTACTTCCTTCGAACAGGATTTACGTGTTTCTGCACGACGCCTGTGAGCCGCACCAGCACTAAGTCGCTGAAACTGCCTTCCAATGCCATCCTCCCTGGAGAGAACGGGTCCTGAATCAGCGTCCACAGACAGGAAGGCTGGAGGAACAGAAAACGCGCACTTGAGCTGCGATATTTTTTTAGGATGGACAAAGCACTGCCTGCTTAATGGCACGAGACTGGCTATAAGACCGCAATGAAAGACCGCAATGACCGGTTTCGTGCCGTCCGTACGCTATGAATAATGCAAGCCGCCTGGAATAATGTAGGGGGCTCATGTAAGCCACCTGTGCAGAACCTCGCTGTTCTTGCGCAGACGGTGTGTTTACATACGCTCACTCACCTTGCCTGGTCTCTCCCCCTTTTTACGTGATAATTATGCGTACGATAATGCCCCGTGTATCCGCCGTATATCGAATAGCTCCAGTCCTCGTTCTTGCATGTGCGTTGTTTGCAGCGGGTTGCCTTGATGAAAGCACGAAGGAGTCGCTTTCACAACTTACCCAGAACGCTCAACAGATGCAGCAAGGAGCCGAAGAGATGGGGCGCTCCCTGCAAGACATGCAGAACAACAATGCAGAGCCTGTTGAACCGGTCGACTTCCGAACGCTCCGCGACCTGATCCCGTCCAGTATTAACGGATTCGAAGAAATTGACCGCGAGGGCGCTCGCAATTCCATGAGCGGTTTTACGCTCGTACAGGCTTCAGCCCAATTCGAAGGCTCTGATCGAGAGCGCCTGGAGATTGAGATCATCGACATTGGCGGAGCACCCGGCCTGTCCGTATTGGGGTTGGGCATGGTAGCCATGGACATTGACCGGGAGTCTTCAACGGGATTCGAGCGCACGGGCACCTACCAGGATCACCGCCTGTACGAAAAGTTCGAAGAAACAAATGGAAGCGGCGAAAAAGTGGTGCTCGTGGATAACCGATTTGTCGTTAAGGTGTCGGGGCGAGATACCTCAAACGAAACGCTCGACCAGGCGCTGCAAGCCATTGATATATCAGCCCTCGAATCGCTTCGTGCCTCTACACAAACCGAGTCCGAATGAAAACGGGTCGGGATACTCAATGGTCGGTGATGCTGAGCAGTCCCCCAAACCCAGCCGGTGTACCTGACAGGTAGCTGCATGACGCGCTGGCACATTCGCTACGGGCTTCCGTATGAGCGGTCGTTCGTAGCCTACGCATCAGGGCCTGTTGTACATGCCTGCACCTAACAAGCAAGTGATCGGCGTTTTAGGGGGGATGGGCCCCCACGCCGGAGTCGATCTCGTCGATAAGATCATCGCACAAACCGATGCCGCTACCGACCAGGAGCATGTGCCCGTAGCACTGCTTTCGTATCCAGAACGCCTGGTCGATCGTAGCACCTTCTTGTTTGGGGAGATCGACACGAACCCCGCATACGCGCTGGCTGATGTCTTGCGTCTCCTCGACGATGCTGGCGCTGTTGTTGCAGGCATGCCTTGTAATACTGCCCACGCGCCCTCCATCTTCGATACCATCGTGCAGGAAACCCGCCGCACAGGGCATCAGGTAGAGCTCTTGCACATGATTGAGGAGACGGTGGAGTTCATGCAGGCCACGATGCCGCATATCGAAACCGTCGGTACGCTCTCTACGCAAGCCGTTTACGAACTGAACCTGCACCGCACCCCGCTCGAAGCAGCCGGATTCTCGGTCGTTACCCCCGACCCCGTAATGCGCGAGCTTGTAAACACCACGATCTTCGACACTTCGTTCGGACTCAAAGCGCAGAGCCACCCCGCCACGCCTCAAGCAAAGCAAAACCTGCTCGACACCATTCAGCACCTGATCGACCGCGGGGCCGATGCTGTCGTGCTGGGCTGCACCGAACTGCCGCTGGCTCCCCTGGCTGCCGACATGGACCTGGTCCCCCTCATCGATCCTGCCGAAGTCCTGGCGCGGGCACTCATCGATGCAGTACACCCCGACCATCTAAAACCGCTTCCTCCGCGCCTGGCCACCTTTCAAACGGCTTGAGCGTCTCTATCGAACCGCACCCCATCCGACGCATAGGAAGCAGTTACGTCCACGTGTTCGCTGAACTTCTGTCCTACGCGCTCGACTGGTTACGTGTCTGTTCCTGCCATCAACGACCTGCTGCATCCTGACCGCATACGGATTGGACTGTCCACCCCCACCAAAAGCGAAGCCATCGACGCGATGGTTGACCTGTTAGACGGCCACCCGTCGATTACGACGCTGCCGGATGTGCGCGATGCCGTGTTCAAGCGCGAATCGACGATGTCTACCGGCGTAGGACATGGCCTGGGCCTCCCGCACGCCAAAACATCCGCCGCCTCCGATACCGTGGCGGCCTTTGCTACGGTACACCCTCCGGTTGACTTCGACGCGATCGACAGCAAACCAGTTGACCTGCTGTTGCTGCTTGTCGGACCGGAGGCCGATGCGTCGCTGCATATCAAAGTGCTGGGGCGCATTTCGCGGTTGGTCCACCAACGGCCCATTCGCAAAGCACTCAGCGAGGCCAACGATCCCGATACGGTCGTTCGCACGTTTCAAGACGCCGAGGCCGCTCTGCATCAGTAGCACCGGCCCCGCACACATTGCCGCAGCGTGGTTGCACCTGCCAATTCTTTGGCTGCCGCCCCACGCCTTGTCACTCATTTTCGAATCCCCCTGCTTCCTTCTGTGAGTACGTTTCAACATATCAAAGGCACCTTCGACATCCTGCCCGATGCGTATACCATCGGCGACACGCGCATTGCGGCCTCGCACGAGTGGCACCACGTTGAGACGGTGCTGCGCGAGGTGATGACCCGCCACAACCTGGAGGAGATTCGCACTCCCATGCTGGAGCCCACCGAACTGGTGGCGCGTGGCGTGGGCGAGCACACCGACATTGTAAGTAAGGAGATGTTTGCCTTTGAGCGGCGCGGTACCCGCTACGTGCTGCGCCCCGAAATCACCGCTCCCGTTACACGAGCGTTCTTGGAGCACCACCTGGAGCAGCGCGGCGGCGTGCAGAAGCTCTTCTACATTGGGCCGTGCTTCCGTGCCGAACAGCCCCAGAAAGGACGCTACCGGCAGTTCCACCAGTTCGGCGTCGAGATCATCGGGGCCAGCGATCCACGAACAGATGCGGAGACCATCGCCACCATGATTGCGGTGTATCAGGCCTTTGGGCTGACGGGGGCGCGCCTTCGTATCAACACGCTCGGGGAACCGGAGCACCGCGCTGCCTTCCGCGATGCCCTCGTCGACTACCTGACGCCCTACCGCGACGAGCTCTCAGAAACGAGCCAGCGTCGCCTCGACACGAACCCGCTCCGCATCCTCGACACCAAAGTCGAACACGAGCGCGCCCTGCTCCGCGATGCGCCCACCCTGCTCGATCATGTGGATGCCGAGGCCCTTGCTCATTACGACGCCGTAAAGCAGCTTTTGAGCAGTCTCGGCATCGCGTTCGAGGAAGACCCGATGCTCGTGCGCGGCCTCGACTACTACTCGCACACCGCCTTTGAACTGGAGCACGACGCCCTGGGCGCGCAAAGCGCACTCGCAGGCGGCGGACGCTACGACGGTCTCGCTCCGGCCTTGGGCCACGACGGCCCGCTGCCCGCGTGCGGATTTGCCGCGGGCATGGAGCGGCTCTTCCTTGCCCTCGACGCCATCGACTACGACTATCCGGCCCCCGAAACCCCCCGCGTGTTCTTTGCTGCGCTGGGCAAAGAGGCCGAAGCCTGGGTCTTTAAGACCGTACACGACCTGCGCGCCCAAGGCATCCACGCCGCCCACGACCTGAAAGGACGCTCCTTGAAAGCCCAGATGCGCGAGGCGAACCGCCAAGATGCCCCCTACACCGTCATCATTGGCGGCAACGAACTGGCCGACGGCAGCGCCCAGGTCAAAACCATGGCCACCGGCGAGCAAACCGCCGTGTCGTTCGAGGACCTGGCCGACTACCTGTCTACCCCGCCCGCTGCGTAACCCCGCATTTGTGTCTCCAACGCCTCTGCCGGTATGTACCCTCGCCTCAGCGACATCTTTGCTGACCTGTTTGGGATTCAGCTTCCGTTTCCGATCTACTCATTCGGAGCCATGGTTGCCGTGGCGGTGCTTTTCGCCATCTGGCTGACCGGACGCGAAATCGACCGTCTCTACAACACGGGCATCATCCCCGGCGTGAAGATGCCTCAAGAAGGGCGACGCCGTAGCAAAGAAGTTTCTCCGTCGGTGCTACTCGGCACCATCGCGATTATCGTGGTCGTGGCGGGCATTGTAGGCGCGAAGATCTTCCACATCCTCGAAAACCTGGACCGCTTCTGGCTCGATCCGGGCGGCATGCTCTTCGCCACAGGCGGGCTCACCTTCTACGGCGGATTCCTTGTCGCGGGCGCGGCCATTGTGTGGTACCTGCGCCGCTACGACCTGCCCCCCGCCCGCTTCGCCGATGCGGGCGCGCCAGGTCTGATGGCTGCCTACGGGATCGGACGCATTGGCTGCCACCTGGCGGGCGATGGCGACTGGGGCATTGCTGCTGACATGGCCGCGAAACCCGACTGGCTACCCATGTGGCTCTGGGCCGAAACGTATCCACACGCTATCATTGGCTCCCCGCCCGAGCCGGTGCATCCCACCCCGCTCTACGAACTCGCCATGGCCAGCATCCTGGCCGCCGTGCTGTGGATGCTACGGAAGCATCCGTTTCAGGCCGGGTGGCTGTTCTCACTCTACCTCGTGTTTAGCGGCGCCGAGCGGCTGCTGATCGAGCAGATTCGTGTAAACGTTGAGTTCGACCTGCTCGGTCTCGTGGTTACCCAGGCCGAGGTTATCTCTGTTGGACTGATTCTGCTGGGCCTGCTGGGGCTGTGGTTCACCAGCGAACGGGTGGATACGCCGTCTTCAACAACGGCATAGCTTGCCACACACACGCCCTGCGTGTTCATTGTAGTTTTCTGTGTACTTGAACACTCATATATGTGCCGACCATTTCATCCGATCGGCCTTGTCTTTCTCATTTGTATGGGACTGTTTGGCCTTTCGGGATGTGGGGACTCGACCGATACGGACGCCCCACTTCGCATTATGACATATAACATCGAAGACATACGTACCGATGCACTCGGACGTACCGATCATGCACGCATGCAGCGCGCGGCAGCCATCATCCAGCACCTGCAGCCCGATATCCTGCTCCTCCAGGAAATAACATACGACCAGCCCGGCGACCCTGGCTATCAAGAAGGCGCTCCCGAGGGCCAAAATGCCCGGCGCTTTGCCGAAAACTATCTGGCCGAACCGCAAGCCGACTCCTTAGAGGCCCTCTCCATGACCGCGTTCATGGCCCCAACGAACACCGGCATTGCCAGCGAGCACGACCTCAACAACGACGGCGTCACCGTTACCGATGTGCCCAAGATCCCGCCCGCGTCTTCTGACACTGCCATGCCTCCCCAAAACGACGCCGGACGCGCCTACGGCGAAGATGCCTGGGGCTTTGGCACCTTTCCCGGACAGTACGGCATGGCCCTGCTCGTACGGAGCGACCTGCGTATCCAGACCGATGATGTGCGCACGTTCCGTCTCTTCAAGTGGAGCGATATGCCCGGTGTCCGGCGTCCCTCCAATCCCGAAACCGGACTGGCGTGGTACGACGATGACACCTGGGCCGACATGCGCCTGAGCTCCAAAAGCCACTGGGATATCCCCGTTATGCTGCCCGATAGCAGCGTGGTGCATGTGCTGGCCAGCCACCCGACCCCACCCGGCTTTGATGGTCCCGAAAACCGCAACGGCCTCCGCAACTACGACGAAATCCGCTTCTGGGCCGACTACCTCGACCAGGCCCCCTACATCTACGACGATTCTACCGAAACCGGCGGCCTCCCCAGCGATGCCCACTTCGTACTCATGGGCGACAAGAACGCCGATCCCGGCGGCGGCGATAGCGTCGACGGTGCCATCAATCAGGTGCTCGACCATGTGCGCATCAACGCAATCACGCCCATGGCCTCTCCCGAAGGGCAGCGCGCCTTTCCCGACCTCTCGCCCGGCCACACCGCCGAGTGGGAGCGTCGTGTTGACTACGTACTGCCCGGCCGCTCACTCAACGTAGACGACAGCGGCGTCTGGCGTCCGCTCGACCCCGGTGCCGTACGCGCCAGCGACCACTTCCCCGTCTGGATCGACATCCTGCCCCCCGGCACCGAGTAACCGCTTTGCTCTAACCTACTCCCCCTGCGTCGAACGGTCCTCCGTTCGGCGTGCGGCACCGCCCATCTCACATTTTTAGTCAGAGGAAACCAAAGGCTCGCGGCATCGCCTCCGCCATCCCGATGCAGCGCGCTCAGCCCAGCCCCCGTGCAGGAGCCCCTGTGTAGGAGAGCCCATGCACTCAAATGCGCATGCTCCCTGTCGCATTTCCGACATTCCCTGTCGCATTTCCGACATGTCGCATTTCCGACACGATCTGTCCTACATCCGACAATGTCTACCGGTAGCATGGAAAGCGAATGATACGGCCCCAGCAGAGTGCCTCTGCGATACGCTGCTGGGCGTCTATCTCTTCAGACATGCATACGCAACCGCTTTCTAATTTCTAACAGAACTGATTCATCCATCATGCTACACGCTCTAAAATCGCTACGTTACCGCACACTCGGGTGGGCACTCGGAGCTGTTCTCATTACCATGCTGGCCTGGTCTCCCCATCAGGCTGCTGCACAGTCTGAAATGGATGTCGAGGCCAACAACTCCATTTACACCGAACTGGGTGGAACGGGCTTTCTCTATACCCTAAACTACGACTACCGCATCAACCGTGACTGGAGTGCTCGCCTGGGTGCCATGCGAGCGGGCGCTTTCGGCGTCACGTTCACCAACATCCCGCTGACGGCCAGCTACCTGTGGGGCACCAATCATAACCTGGAAGTGGGCCTCGGCGCCATGTACCTCGGCGTCAGTCTCGATACCGAAGGAGACGACTTTGGCGGCATCAGCGACGACACCGTTGCAGGCACTGCTATTATTGGCTATCGCTACCAGCCCACCGATGGCGGAATTATCTTCCGTGCTGGCATTACGCCAGCTTTTGGCGACTTTGGCATCGTGCCATGGGGCGGCCTCAGTGTCGGATATAGCTTTTAGCGCCGCTCTGCCATCAGCTTCACATACGGCCTCCTCGTTGTGAGGCCACCGTTCGTCAGGGATGCCGGGGGACAGCCTGCTGGAGGTCGCCCTTCCAGCAGGTGCATCCCTGACTTTTTTTGTGAGGTCTGCTCTTCTTTTAATCTAAAAGAAACTCGGTGTAAGGCATACCGACACACATGCCATTTTTGTATTTGAATCTGGTACCTCAAACAAAAGGTATTTATTAGTAAATAGTGTCTCTCTGTACAAACATATCCTGAGTCAAAGGGAGCCATACCCCGCCGTGCGGCACATTCCCCGCCCATCTCACATTTATTCGGTAAGAAACCAAAGGCTTGCGGCATCGCCTCCACCATTCCGATGCAGTGCGCCCCGTCGGTGCCCCTATGAAAGTGCCGTTGGCTCGCTTCGTGGAGGCTCCCGTACGTCCCTCGCACATTCCCATTCCACATTCCCCCCACACCTCGCATGCACTGGACGCAACGCACGCTCACGCTCGACCCGCATCCTCGCGGCGTCCACCTCATCACCGACACCGTGACCGGTGCCCTGCCCGAACTGGAGGCGTGCACCCAAGGGATGCTGCACGTCTTCATTCAGCACACCTCCGCCGCCCTCGCCCTCAACGAAGCCGCCAGCCCCGACGTGCGCGGCGACCTGGAGCGCCACCTCAACCACCTCGTGCCCGAGGAACAGCCCTACTACCAGCACACCCTCGAAGGCCCCGACGACATGCCCGCCCACATCAAAGCCGTGCTCATCGGCCCCGGTCTGTGGCTGCCCGTGCAAGACGGCGCGCTGGCGCTGGGCACATGGCAAGGGCTCTACCTCTGCGAACACCGCAACCAGGGCGGTCCCCGCACCCTCATGCTTACCCTCATGGGGCCCGAGGCCTAACCATTCGCTTCAGCCCTTCCCTGTGCACCAACGAAGCATGCGGGGTTGATGGTTACCTTGGCATCCTCCCCTCACGAAGTCTGTCATGGTGAGCGCAGCCCCGCCCCCTGTGGCTCCGACCACTGTCGAAGGAACCATCTCCCTGGCGTTCAGCGGGACCTGTTCAGGACGGCACGGCACGCGTACCTATCTTGGTCTGACCCAAACAATCACGCGTGACAGAGCAACAGGTCCATACGGCGCTCAACCAAGCCGCAGTTGGATGCGTATAGGCTGCATCATACCCTCGAAGCGTCGCGCACCGATGTCTCCTACATCTCCATGAATGGGTCTTCCTCCTTACGCAACCAGCTCATCGAAGGCGACTGCCTGGATGTGCTGCCCACGTTCCCCGACCAGTCTGTAGATATGATTCTGTGCGATTTGCCGTACGGAACGACTCGCAATAACTGGGACAGTGTGATCCCACTGGAGCCACTCTGGGAGCAGTATCTTCGGGTGATTAAAGACCGTGGGGCCATTGTGCTTACGGCGCAAGGACTGTTTACCGCCAAGCTCATCATGAGTCAGGAGCAGCACTTTAAGTATCGCATCATCTGGGTGAAGTCGAAAGCCACCAACTTCCTGAATGCGAAGCGGCAGCCGTTGCGCAAGCACGAAGACGTGTGCGTGTTTTAAAAGAAAGCGCCGACCTACAATCCGCAGATGTCGGAGGGCGATCCGTACGACAAAGGCGTACGCAAAGACCAACTCACTGGTAGCTACGGCGATTTTGATCCGGCGCACATCAAGTCGAGTGGATCGCGGTATCCGACCGATGTGGTCTACTTCAAAACCGCTGAAAGCGAGGGCGAGGTCTGGCATCCCACCCAGAAACCGGTGGCGCTCGGACGCTATCTGGTTCGTACGTTTACCAATCCGGGCGATCTGGTGCTCGACAATGCGTTTGGAAGCGGTAGCTTTCTTGTGGCCGCACACATGGAAGGGCGCAACTACGTGGGTATTGAGAAAAATGACGAACTTAAGCGCTTCAAGGGGCGCGATCTGGACTGCATCGAAGTGGCCCAGGCGCGCTTGGATGCGGTAGACACCGGTAAACCGATCTCCTCGATCGAACCGGACGTCAACTCCGCTGGCAGAGCTACGCTCGACTTGTTTGCGGATGGCAATGGGGCTTCATCGTAGTGGACAGGTCCTCTCTCGTAGGCAGTGTTAATCGACTCGACACATCACATCTATGCCCGTTACATACAACGAGCGCAGTTGGGCGATTGACCTGATTGCTTATATGAATCAACAGCTTCAGGGTAAGCAACTCGGGATTCGAAAAGCGGGAGGCGAGCACACGCTCCACGGCGCATCTGGAGTGCTTTTTCCTGATGTCCTTCTCTTTGGCGATCGCACTGGGCAGACGATTTTGCAGGGCTGGGAGCTCAAGATGCCCGATACGCCCGTTACGGATGCATCGCTGATTCAAAATGCTACTCAAAAGGCTCAACGGCTCGGGATAAACAGCTTCGTTGTCTGGAATGTGAATCAGGTTGTGTTGCACGTAGCCCAAAAACAAGAAGGGGGGTACGAGCCGACTCGTACCTGGACGCTTCCAGGTGCACCGATCCAGCGTCGCTCCGCAGTACCCGAGCGGGAAGACGACTGGAAGAAACTGTGCAATCGGGTACTCCGAGATATGAGCGAGTTGCTCGAACAGGGAACACTTCGCGAACGCACAATCATTGATACGTTTTCCGATCAGCGTCTCATTGAGGCTCTGTTTGAAAGCACATCCGCTACAGCTGAAGCGCTCCAAAAAGCCATCCAGAGCGACAACCAATTTCGGGCCGAGGTTGCGTTATGGTGGGAGGGCGTAAAAGCAGAATATCCAGATCGCGACCAGGTGGAGGTGTTGGCCCATCGTTCCATTGCAGGATGGGCTGCTAAAGTCATTTTTCTGCACGTCCTAAAATCTCATTGCTCAGCAGCACAGGCTGTTGAAACCCTCTCATCATCAAGTAGCAAAGAAGAAGCGTTTGACCTATTCGAACGAGTGATAGCATCGTGTAACTTTGCCCATGTGTTTCAGGCATACACAGGTGAATCCCGAATCAGCCCTCGTACGTGGGATCGGTTGGTGCAACTCAATGGGTTCTTCTCAACAGTTGATATTGACACGGTTGGGGCTGAAGCTACCCAAATGCTGCTGCGTAGCACCGTCTCTGCATCACAGCGAAAAGCAGCTGGGCAGTTTACCACTCCTCCGGCACTTGCACGCTTTTTGGTGCGCGTTGCAGTACACGATCAGACAAAGACGGTGCTGGACCCGTGCTGCGGAACGGGAACGATTGCTTCTGCAGCGTACGATGAAAAACAGTCTGTCGGTATTGCACCCGATGCGGCACGGGAATGCATCTGGGCAAGTGACAAGTACGCGTTTCCCCTTCAGGCAGCCACGTTGGCGCTGTCTCGTCCCGAGCAAATGGGCAAGGTGCTTCACATCTTTCAGGAGGATGTGCTCAACCTTGAAGTGGGAAGCCAGATTTCATTTCGGCATCCAGAGACTGGAGCCACCGTCCACAAACAACTGCCTGCTGCACATTGCATCGTGTCGAATCTGCCGTTTGTGCAGTTTGAAGACGTAGAGACTTCAGCTTCGACGATCCAGCACGTTAAGAAACGCGTTGCGCGTGAGACAGATGAATCGGTTGACTTGCCCGGACGAAGCGATCTGTATGCGTACCTCCCCTTTCATCTCTGGACGCTTCTGGAAGATGGAGGGCGCGCTGGTCTTATTCTGTCAAATGCCTGGCTGGGTACCGACTGGGGAGCGGCTTTTCGCGAAGCGCTTCAGCAGTTCTATCACATTGAAAAGGTCGTTGTATCAGGTCAGGGGCGCTGGTTCCAGAATGCAGATGTTGTAGCGAGTCTCTTGATTCTTCGCAAGCGCACTCCGGTTGAAAATCCACCTGATCAGGAGGCTACCGCGTTTATCACCACAGAGAAGAAATTGCACACTACCGATGACGAGGCGGTGCAACAGCTTGCAAGTTATGCCACTCTCAACCGCGCCAGAGAGGGATGGCTGCAAGCAGAAATATATACGAACCACGAAATAGACACGCTTGAGCAAGCAGGCATCGAGTGGACGGCCCTGTTTGCCGACATCAACTGGCTGAAAACAACTCAGGATGTTCTTATTCCGGTGAACGAGTTGTTCGACATCGGACGGGGCGAACGGCGTGGCTGGAACCCATTGTTCTATCCGAAGGGCGACCATTCAATCGAAGACGTGTACCTTGAGCCCGGACTCAAACGCCCCTCACATGCCAAGGGGCTAATAGCAGAGCCCGACATAGACGTATTCAGCTGTTCGCGAAGCATCCAGGAACTGGAGCAGCGAGGGCATCAGGGCGCGTTGGCATGGATTCGTCGGTTCGAACATGAAACGAACACGACAGGGCGTCCGCTACCCGAGGTCTTATCTAAATCGAACATGCATTGGTACGAGATGCAGACCGATTCGATGGCTGACTTCGTGCTTCCCGTCAATCCATATCAACGGTTATTTATTCCACGTTTGCGCAATCGGGCGTTTGTCGATCAGCGCTTCACGCGGTTCACGTTGGCACATCCCGAGGTCGATCCTGAGATATGCCATGCGCTCCTGAATAGCATTGTCGGGCTCTTTTTGATAGAGGCTCTTGGCTTCGGGCGAGGACTCGGGGCGCTTGACTTGAGCACGACACGCGCCAAACGGCAGCTCCATATGCTCAATCCTGGTCCGTTGACTTCTGACCAGTGTGAACAGATTCGAGATGCGTTTCAGCTGCTGCTCCAGCGCACGGTGCATCCGTTGCCGGAAGAGCTCAAGCGCTCAGATCGGCGCGCATTCGATCAGGTGGTCTTGGAAGCGTACGGCCTGGCTGACCAGTATGGTGCTGTGCGGAATGCCCTGGAGCGTTTGTATCGCACTCGCATGGCAGCAGCCCCGCGTTCGTAGCGGCACGTAACCCAGTCGGGCGCCTCTCTAATTGAGGGCCGCTACTGCTCCGGGCGCATCAGCGGGAAGAGGATGACGTCGCGGATGGAGTCCTGGTTGGTCATCATCATGGTAAGGCGGTCGATGCCGATGCCAAGTCCGGCAGCGGGAGGCATGCCGTATTCGAGTGCACGCAGGTAGTCCTCGTCGATGGGCGTGGCCTCGTCGTCGCCCGCGTCGAGGAGGCGCACCTGCTCTTCGAAGCGCTCGCGCTGGTCGTCGGGGTCGTTCAGTTCGCTAAAGGCATTGCAGATCTCGCGTCCTGCTACAAATCCCTCAAACCGCTCCACCAGTCCCTCCGTTTCGCGGTGCTTCTTCGCAAGCGGACTCAGTTCAATGGGGTGATCCATCACAAATGTGGGCTCAATGAGCGTCGGCTCCACAGTTGCGCCAAAGATCTTGTCGTAGAGCTTGCCCGCGCCCAGGTCCGGGTCCACATCGATGTCAAGCGCTTCAGCAACCTCCAGCAGTTCCTCGCGGGTGGCGCCGTGCAGGTCGTATCCCGTTTCATCTTCGATGGCGCCGAGAAAGGTGATGCGGTTCCACGGACGCTCAAACGACACCGTGTGCTCGCCGATGGTGACTTCGGTACTGTCATGTAGCGCCCGAGCCACCGCCTCCACCAGCTGCTCGGTGAAGTCCATCATCCAGCGATAGTCTTTGTAGGCCACGTAGAGTTCCATCATGGTGAACTCGGGGTTGTGGAAGCGACTCAGCCCCTCGTTCCGGAAGTCCTTACTGATCTCGTAGACGCCTTCGAATCCTCCCACCAAAAGCCGCTTCAGGTAGAGCTCATCGGCGATGCGCAGGTAGAGCTCCATGTCGAGCGCGTTGTGGTGCGTGGTGAAGGGGCGTGCGGTGGCCCCGCCGTACACCGGTTGCAGCACGGGCGTTTCTACTTCGAGGTAGCCCTGCGTATCCAGAAACTCGCGCACGGTGCGGATAAGCGTGGCCCGCTGCCGAAAAACACCGCGTACATCCGGGTTTACCGTCAGGTCCACGTAGCGCTGGCGGTAGCGGAAGCCCTTGTCGGTGACCTCGTTGTAGGTGTCGCCCTCATCAGTTTCTTTGACCACAGGCAGCGGCCGCAGTGCCTTCGAGAGCAGCTTAATCTCTTGCACGCGCAGCGTCACCTCGCCCATGTGCGTGCGGAAAACGTAACCCTGAAGCCCTACAATATCACCGATGTCGAGTAATTCGGTAAATACCTCATTGTAAAAGTCCTCCCCGACTTCGTTCTTTCGAATGTAGGCTTGGATGGTGCCTGATTCATCTTGGACATCGAAAAACGCCGAGCCGCCCATTACGCGAATGTTGGTGATGCGTCCCGCGATAGACGCCTCCAGCCGCTCGCCGTCTTCAGGGTCGTGGGCGTCGTCGTCGAACGTATCCACGAGGTCGGCGGCGTGGGCATCGGTCGGCCACTCGTACGGGTACGGGTCGATGCCGCGCTGTTCGAGGGCCTGCCGCTCGTCGCGGCGGCGCTGCTCTTGCTCAGAGCGCTCGTGGTCGGCGCGTGGGGAGGCATCGGGGGCAGAGGAATCCATAGCAGGCACAGAGGAAACGGAGAAAGTTTACAGGTAAATGGGGGCACGCAGACAAAAACAGCAACGCCCCCGGCAGGCGGAGGCGTCTGGTACAGCCAGGTGTAACGGGAGGTGCAGGGTGTCGTTCGTTACGCCATCCATTCTTCGGCTTCCAGCAGCAGCGTGTTGTGGTGGCTGCGAAGCAGCTTGGCGATGGCGTCGCTCAATGTGCGCGAGGCACTTCCTTTGGGTTGGGCATTCGAGAGCGACACGAGTTGGCTTACGCATTCTTCAAGCACCTGCACCGCGCTAAAGAGGGCTTCGGGCCACGGTTCGGCATCGGACGAGCGTGCCGGGCGGTCGCCGCACAGATGCGTGAGGCTGCCGCTTTGGGTGTTCAGTTGTTGACGTAAGAGCAGGGCCGCCTCTTCCACGCGGTCGACCATCTCGCTAAGCTTTTCTTGCTGCCCCAGTGAGAGCGCGGCATCTGCAACACACTGCTCATGGCACACAGCCCGCTCCACAATATGTACGGCGGCTATGACCACCGACTGGAAGGCCGCCCCCGTGTTGTGCTCGGCAAGAATGCTCCGAAGCGTAGACAACGCTTGATTGGCCTTCGTTGGACCTGTGGGGGCAGTTGCCTCGGCAGTAGCGCCCAGGAGCGGTTTCTGTTGGATGCGCTCGCGGTGTGTGCGCGCGGCAGTACTCATATAGCGTCGAAGGTTATGTCACAAACACGAATGGCCACAAAAGGCTTCAGCCGGTATCAGGCAGACTGTGCCGTGTGAGGCGGCAAAAAGGATGCCTGTTCTGCATGGACCGACGTTGTGTCAGTCCATGCCAATGCGGCCAGTGGGGAAATAGATCCACGAGCGACAGCGGATCTATGGGTGGGGGCTATGATCGTGCGGCATGTACGGAGGCCTCCGGTTGGGAAAGCCTCGTACTGTGGGGGTCACACTGTGGGGGTCACGGAAGCTCTCTTTCAAGTATCGGAAGCGTTGGGCACGATGTCAAGTCGATGAGGAATCGTTTTCTGAGGAATCGTTTTCGGAGGGGGATGGGGCACGCGCTTGATGCATGCGCGCCCGAACACGGTCGGCTTCGGTTGCGGAGAGCGCGTTCTGGTGCTCCTGGATACGCAGCATCGTTTCAGTAAGTGCAGCATACAACGGTTCAGCGACGTCGTCGGTGAGGGGCAGGTCGGAAACGGTATGCTGCAAGGCGTGCAGATGCGTAGCCACGGTATCCGCATCGCCACGTGCTGCTGGGCCGGTGAGAGCAGCGGGGCCGTCGCGCTGAACGTTGGCCCAGGTGGTTTCGATCAGAGGAGCAAGAGCCGCGAATGCATCGTCGGGGTTGAGGTCGGCTGCTGCCCATACGCGTTGAGCCAGCACGAGCAGCGCAACGAGTCCGTTCGAGGCAAGCACCGCCGCGAGGTGATACAGCGGCTTGGCGGCAGAGGAGAGACGCTGGGGCGTAGCGCCGAGCAGATCTGCAAGGGCTTCGCCGTAGTCCAGTGCCGCGGCGTCGCCCTCGATGGTCATGCGAATGCCGTGGAAGGCGGAGGGAGGAGTAGAGGACGTGAATGTTTGCAGGGGGTGGGCGCTTAGGAGGGCGGCTCCACAGGCCCGTAAGGGAGCCAGCACGTGGGCCGGGTGCGCGCCTGAGGGATGCATGGCAATCCACGGCGCGGTGCGATGTGGGGATTGCGCCAGGGCGTGGGCGACCTCAGCCAGGTGCGTGTCGGGCACACAGAAGAGCACGCGCGTGGTGCGTTGCGGAAGGGCAGCAAGCGATGTGCTGGCGCGGTCGGCCTGTACGCGTTCGGCAAGGGCCGTTGCATCCGTCTGAGTGCGACTTATGATGGCGGTGAGCGGTACATGCCGGGCCGACAGGGCTTGTGCAAGGGCTTGACCTACGGCACCGGCCCCCACAATGGCAGTGGGCTCACGAACACGATGCGACATAGCAGCAGAGAGAACAGGAGGAAGCTTGCAAAAAGGGAGGACGTACACGGTTGCAACCCACACACGTCATCTCGTCGCGAGGCTCTGTAGGAAGGAACGCCTATTGCTCTGTCAATCCTTATTTTGATGGTTGCGCTGCAACCAGCCCCCACAAAGTCTGACATGGTGAGCGCAGTCCCGCCCCCTGTGGCATCGACCGCTGTCGGGGGAACCATCTCCTCGGCGCTTGCCAGATACGGCGGGACAGAGGTCCTGCCAACCTTGGGGGAGATCTTTATTCACTGCGTTCATCAGTCGCTTCGCTCGTGTCAGGACTCCTACCGACGGCTTGTGACCCAACCATTGACCTGTGACAGCA
>NZ_JAWOAR010000332.1:0-7554 GCF_046498435.1 Longimonas sp.
TCGCAAACGTCACCGTAGTACCGGCAGGAGCAACCCGCTCTGACGTGCGTGCCTTTGACACCGGCCCAGCCAACATGGTGCTTGATGCGCTCGCTAAGGCGCTCTTCGACGCCCCCTACGACGATCAGGGCCACCATGCCGAGTTGGGCACACCGCTACCCGGACTCGTTGCCGACCTTTTGGCCGATGACTTTTTCCAGCAGTCTCCGCCCCGCTCTACCGGCCGTCGCGAGTTCGGAGCTGATTATGCCCAGCGCTTATGGACTGAGGTTCGCACCCGCAATGGAAGCCGCCATGACGCCCTGGCAACGGCGGTCTTGCTTACGGCATCGTCGGTGTATCATGCCTATGCGCAGTTCATTCGCCCCCAGACGCCTGCCGACCGTGTGCTCGTAAGCGGTGGCGGTCTGCACAACGCGGCTCTTATGGATGCCCTACGCAACGCGTTTGCCCCCATCCCTGTGGTAAGCACGGCCACTGTGGGTGTTGATCCGGATATGAAAGAGGCTATTGGGATGGCTGTGCTTGCACACGAATGGACACACGGCACGGCAACCGCGCTGCCATCGGTAACGGGGGCTACCCACGCGGCACGTCTGGGCGGCCTTCACCTTCCCCCTACCTCTCACGATTGAGAGGTCCTTTTATTGCACTTTTTTCTTATCGCATCCCCCTGTGCTCAAATGGCTTACACACTTAGCGACCTTCGTGCCCTCATTGATCTGGAGCGCATTGAGGATACCATTTTTCGTGGAACGAGCTACGACATTGGATCGGGAAGTGTGTTTGGCGGACAGGCACTTGCGCAGTCGCTCGTGGCGGCACACCGTACACTCGACACGTCGGGACGCGTGGCGCATTCGATGCACGGCTACTTTATTCTGCCGGGTGATGTAGAGGCTCCCATTGTCTATGAGGTCGACCGGCTGCGCGACGGCTCGTCGTTTACGACGCGACGCATTATTGCTATTCAGCACGGGCGAGCGATCTTCAACATGGCGGCGTCGTTCCATGCGCCTGAGCCTGGCGACACGCATCAGACCTCAATGCCCGATGTGCCTGCCCCCAGTGCACTGTCTTCTGACATTGCGTTGCTCCGCGAGATTAAAGACCGTATTCCCGAACACCTGCATCCGCTCTACACCGAAGAGCGCCCCATTGAGGTTCGGCGCGTAGACCCGGTGAATCCGTTTGCGCCTGAGCCGTCTGATCCGGTCAATCACATGTGGATGCGTGCACGCGGAACCCTGCCCCATGAACCGCTGCTACACCAGGCGGTGTTTGCGTACATGTCGGATTATGGACTGCTAAGCACTGCTCTGCGTCCGCACGGACGGTCCTTCTTAGATCCGGCGCTGCAACTGGCCTCGCTCGACCATGCGATGTGGTTTCACCGCCCGTTTTCGATGAACGAGTGGCTGTTGTATAGCGCCGAGAGTCCGGCTGCCCATGGAGCCCGGGGGTTTGTGCGCGGGCAACTCTTTACGCAAGACGGTACCCTGGTGGCGTCGGTCGCCCAAGAGGGACTGATGCGCATGCACGACCACGATAATCGCGATGATGACCAAAGCGCCTAACGCTGCTTCTGTCTCGGGTTATGACGAATCCGAGGAGGGATGGTCGGGGTCGGTGAGGCGCTGATGACGGATGTCGTTGCCCTCGACCAGGAAAACGACGCCCTGCGCAATGTTTTTCGCATGATCTGAGATGCGCTCAATGGCTTTGCTTGCCGTAATGAGATACGACAGCGCCTCCGAGGCATCAGGCTCTTCTTGCATCTGGGTGATGAGTGTGGAGAGGTTGTCCGCATGCAGCCGGTTGACCTGCTGATCGCGCGCGACGACGGTGCGTGCTTGCACGCGGTCGCGGCTCAGGAACGCCTCCTCGGCCCCGCGCAGCATATCGCGGGCCAGATCGGCCATGCGGGGCACAGTCGTGCGCGCCAACAAATCGGGGTGCTCTGCCAGTGGAGCCGCATAGCGCGCCAGATTACGGCAATGGTCGCCGATACGCTCGAAGTCGGTGTTCACCTTTACTGCCATGATGAGCATGCGCAGATCTGCGGCTACGGGTGTATGTAGCGCCAGAATGCGCTCGCAGTGCTGGTCGATGGTAAGCTCCAGGGCATCCACCTCGCTATCGCGGGCAGCCACCGCCTCTCCGAGCTCGGCATCGCCCTGGATGAGTGCATTCATCGCATTGGCCAGCTGCTCATCGACCAACGTAGCCATAGAAACCAGATGACGGCGCAACGTCTTCAGCTCATTATCGAGTTGAGGCCGGTGTCCATGCGAGGAAGCAGGCATAAGAGTGTAAGCAGTCAGCGAGCTACGGAAGACTCCCGCAACGTAAATGGCGAATTATCCGAACCGGCCCGTTACATATGCCTCGGTCCGTTCTTTTTGAGGACGCGTGAAGACTTGTTCCGTTGGGCCCATTTCAATGAGGCGCCCCATGTACAGGAAGACGGTTTCGTCGCTCACGCGCGAGGCTTGCTGCATGCTATGTGTAACCACCACAATGGTGTATTCGGAGCGCAGTTCGCTGATCGTATCCTCAAACTTGCCCGTGGCAACCGGATCGAGCGCGCTGGTGGGCTCATCCATGAGCAGAATATCGGGTTCTATTGCCAAGGCGCGTGCAATACAGAGACGTTGCTGCTGCCCACCGCTCAAGTTATAGGCGCTCCCATGTAGGCTGTCTTTCACCTCATCCCAAAGGGCAGCCTGGCGCAGACATCGCTCTACAAGCGCATCCTCATCACCGGTGTATCCGTTGATGCGAGCGCCCCACACGATGTTTTTGTAGATGGTTTTGGGGAACGGATTGGGCTTCTGAAAGACCATACCGATGTGCCGACGCACCGCCACCGGATCGGCCTGATAGATATCTTGTCCGTTGACGTGGACCGATCCTTCGAGCGTGGTATTCGGAATGAGTTCATTCATCCGGTTAAAACAGCGAATGAGCGTGCTTTTTCCGCATCCCGAGGGCCCAATGAGCGCCGTAACGCGGTTGGCCTTTACCTCCATCGAAATGTCTTCCAGGGCGTGCGTGTCGTCGCCGTACCAAAAGTTGAGATTTTTGACACGAATCTTTGTCGCTGCATCGTCCGTCGCAGCAGCGCTGGCGGCCTTGCGGGGGGCCGACCCAGATGCCGCCTCATTGGTAGACGAAGACGGGGGCGCCTCGGTCTCGGTAGGCGACGAACCGACGTTGGACGAATCTGCGGAGGCCATAGGACAAAAAAATGCTATACAAGATGGATGCAGGAGGCAGATGACACGGTCTCGCTCTTAGCCGGCCAGCCGGTCTTCAAAGTGATTCCGTAGCAAGATTGCCGTCATATTCATCAGCAACAAGAAAGCCATCAGCACAATGATGGCCGCGGCAGCCAACTCCTGAAACGAGGCACCGGGCTCTTCGGTCCACTGAAAGACGAGCATCGGCAGCGCGGTGAAATCGTCGAGCAGATGCGAGGGGGTAAAGTTGATCGCCAGCGAGGCCCCCACGAGTACCAGCGGGGCCGTTTCGCCAACAGCTCGGCTAAGCGACAAGATCACCCCCGTCAAGATGCCGGGCAGGGCCATCGGAATCAGGTGGTGCCAGATCACTTGCGAGCGCGTTGCTCCCAGCGCAAAGGCGCTCTCGCGCACCCCTTGGGGAATCGATCGCAGGGCCTCTTGCGAGCTGATTACAACGATAGGAAGCACTAACAGCGAAAGCGTTAAGCCCGCCGCCAGCAGACTGCTGCCCATATCGAACAGATACACAAACAGGCCCAGTCCCAGGATGCCATACACGACCGAAGGCACTCCTGCCAGGTTCGTAATGTTGAGCTGGATGATGCGTTTGAGACTGCCCTCCTCAGCATACTCTTCCAGATACAGCGCCGTCCCCACCCCCAGCGGCACGGTCGTGGCCGCCACAATGAGCATCAGATAGAGGGATCCGACAATGGCCGGCCAGATCCCCGATGTTTCTGGGCTTGATGTGGGGTATCCCGTTAGGAACTGCTCGCTGAGCCAGCCCGAGCCCGTCGTCACCACGTCCACAATGAGCGTGGCAAGGACCAGGAGGCCCAGCATGGTGGCCGCAAACAGCAGCCCGGCAACGAGCGTGCCGTAGCGGCGGCGCTTGTCAAGCTGTGGATGAAACGCGCTATGATCTTTCATTAGTAGTTTTCGCGATACCGTCGGATAATCCAGTTTGCTGCCAGGTTCATCATCAGCGTGATCAGATACAGCAGCAGTCCTACCGCAAAGAGGCTCTGGTAACTTACCGTGCCCTGATCGATGTCGCCCTTGGCCACCTGCACAATGAAGCCCGTCATGGTTTGGATGGATTCGAGCGGGTTGGCCGTCAGCGTAGCCGTAGCGCCCGCAGCAATCGCCACGATCATGGTTTCCCCAATAGCGCGGCTCAACGCCAGAATAAAGCTGGCAACGATGCCACTTAACGCGGCTGGTACGATTACCCCCATCACCACCTCAACCTTGGTAGCGCCCATCGCATAGGCACCGGCAGCCAGCGAGTCGGGCACGGCCTGAATGGCATCTTCGCTGACAGAGGCCACCATCGGGATAATCATGATGCCGACCACGATCCCCGCGCTCAGCGCATTCAGCGGCGGCAGCGATGAGTCGATCCCCTGAATGATGACGCCCGAGACAAAGGTGAGTGCAAAGAATCCGTACACCACGGTAGGGACGCCTGCCAACACCTCTAAGCTGGGCTTAAGCCATCGCCGTGCACGGGGCGATGCGTACTCAGAGATGTAAATTGCGCTGGCCAACCCAATCGGCATTGCTACCGCAGCGGCAATCGCGGTGATGAGTAGCGTGCCTGAAACCAGCGGTAGCACACCAAACGACGGGTCTGAACCGGCGAACTCCCAGTCGGTGCCTGTCAGGAAGTCAATCAAGGACACCTGGGCAAAGAAGCCCACCGACTCATAGAGCAGAATACCTACAATGCCCAGCGTAGTCAGAATAGTAAGCACGGCACAGAACCCAAGCCCGTACTTCACCAGCTTCTCGCGCGGGCTTCGGTACAGATTAGCCGACAGATCCATCGAGGCGTCTGGCGCATCAGAGGATGGCTGTGGCATGGTGGCCGATTCGGGGGGGGATGTAGGCATAATGCCGGGTCAGAAGGCGCTTCGTACGTAGAACAGAACAGCGCGAGGCTGCCAGCCGCAGCCTCGCGCCTCAACGGGTGGGGCGTAGCTGCCCTGCTACGAGCCTGCATTCGTGCTATCGGTTTCGGCATTTGTCGAGTCAGACGGCGCCGATGTACCGCTTGCGTTCATGCGCTCCAGCAAGTCGCCAATGCGCACGCCAATGGTTGGACCGCTGCCCTCAAACATGCTCCCTGTTACGCGATTATCAAAGCGCTGCATTACCAGGTCGTAGACTTCGGACTCAAACGGGATGTACTCGGCTTGCCGTACAAACCGCTGGGCATTCTCAATGTAGTGTTGCACGAACGGCTCAACCTCCGGATTCTGCTCCAACCGGTCAATGTTCACGTAAATAAACTCGGGTCGCGCAAGCGGCTGGTAGGTACCGTTGGCCACCGTTTCCTGGGTGGGCTCCACGCACCCTTCCCCTTGTTCATTGTCAACAGCAATGAGATGCAGGCTGTCGCTGTTGTTTTCGTAGTACGACAGTCCAAAGAAGGCCATGCCACGTTCGTCGCGCGATACGCCCTGCACCGTGGCGTTGTCGGTGCTGCTGGCGTTGTAATCGTCACGAATGTTGCCGCGCTCACCGTTGATGGCTTCGGTAAAGTAATCGTAGGTGCCGCTGGCAGACGAGCGGCCATACAAGCGCAGTTCTTTGTCGGGGAAGTCGTCGCGGATGTCGCTCCACTGCTCTACCGTGCTCTCGTCTTCCCAAATAGCGTTCAACTCGCTCACCGTAAGGCACGACACGAAGTCGTTGTCCGGATGCGTAGTGACCGTAATCCCGTCGTATCCAATTGGCAGCTCAATGAACTCGATGCCCGCCTCTTCGGCCCGACGCAATTCGTCTTCACGGATCGGACGCGAAGCGCCTGTCACATCGGTTTCGCCCCGAAAGAAGCGCTGAAAGCCCGCCGACGTACCACTGTTGCCTGCTATCACACGGGCACCCGGGGTTTCCTCTTGGTAGTCAGTCACCGCCGCACGCGAAATAGGAAACACCGTGCTCGACCCGTCAACGCGCACGGTCTGTCCTGTGTCGCCCCCGCATCCGGCCAACATCATACTGGCCACCAGCAGGGCGCTAAGCGCTATCGGAGGCATCGAAGCCATGGAACGAAACAGACGATTCATGCGAGTATGTTGGGGTTGGTGAACAAAAGATCGTAGCCAAGTAAAGATCGGAACGAAGTACGTATCCATACCGGGGCAGGCTCATGCAATAGGTCGCATTGCGTTGGGCCTGTCGTTGGGCCCAGAACGTTATGCCCAGAATGTGTGCCCGCAGCGGTTTTCTTTTTATCGATGCTATTCTTTAAAACGATAACCGACACCCTTGACGGTTTCAATAAGCGCACTGCCTATCTTTTCGCGAATCTTGCGAATATGCACGTCTACGGTGCGGTCAACCACGTAGACATCGGGTCCCCACACGTTATCCAGGATTTTTTGACGCGAGAAGACCTTGCCGGGATGCGAGGCCAGAAAGTACAACAGTTCAAACTCTTTACGCGGAAGCCGCATCTCTTTCTGCTGGCCGTCGTCTTGCTCCTGATACACCAGGTAGCGGTCGCGATCTATCGTGAGTGAGTGCACCACTAACTGATTCGGAGGGGTGTCATACCGTTGTACGCTACGCA
Source organism: Longimonas sp. (assembly GCF_046498435.1). Taxonomy (NCBI): domain Bacteria; kingdom Pseudomonadati; phylum Rhodothermota; class Rhodothermia; order Rhodothermales; family Salisaetaceae; genus Longimonas; species Longimonas sp. Next base: position 6,826 of record NZ_JAWOAR010000332.1, read on the forward strand.
GCAACGCCTTTGCCTGGCTAATGATAACAGAGACCGACACCGGCTTGCTGATGTAGATATCGGCTCCTACGTCGAGGCCTGCCACCTGATCGTCTTCTTCAGAGCGCGCCGTAAGCATCATAATAGGGGTCGTCCGCAAATGTGCATCCTTGCGTACACGGCGGCACACCTCGATGCCATCCAGACGCGGCATCATAACATCTAACACAATAAGATCGGGCCCATGCTCGCGCGCCTGCTCCAATGCCTCTATGCCATCGCGTGCCAGCACAGTGTTAAAGCCCTCGTCTTGCAGATTGTACTCCAACAGGCTTAGCAGATCCTCCTCATCGTCAACGACAAGGACAAGCGGGTCGTTGGTCGTCGAGGTATCGGAGGAACGCTCTTCGGTAACAGAGGCAGTCACAGGCAGCCGGTGAGTTTGTTTGCTGATGCGTGGGCCACCTTCCCTTTACCTTTCAGAGACGCATCGGTTGTTATGCAACTTTTATCATACGGTGCTCTTCCGTTCAACTGCATTCGATTCAACCAATTTGGGCGGATGCGAAGGCGGTGCTTCCTACCTGCATTTCACACGTGCGTCTCACCAAATTGCGTGTAGTGCTGTGTCAACCCTGAAAGATTGGGTTCAGATGCGTATTTTCCCCTCCATCCTACCCTTCCTCCCCGGGGAGGCTAGTCCTTGCACATAACTTTCTCTCTGATATTTTGTTAGCCAGAGCTTTGTTT
>NZ_JAWOAR010000009.1:0-11062 GCF_046498435.1 Longimonas sp.
AAGTTCTCAGACACCGGCACCCAGGTGACTGTGACGCCGGGGTTCTCGGCCGACGGTGACATATCTCCCGTCGGCCGATGAAGAGAGAAGACAGGCTTGGGTAGCCCAATCACCTGTAGCGTTGATGTTCTGCTTTCTGGTACCTAAGTGACCTCAACAATGGTTTTGGGGATTGCCGGGTGGATTCCCCTCCATCCTACCTGTCCTCCCCGAGGAGGAAGGAACCGTGGAAGGCGTTCCTCAAGTCCCCCTCGGAGGAGGGAGATTTAGGGGGAGGGATGACGTAACATCATATAGATCAAGCACGTATGTGAAACGCAGCACCGTACGAATGAGAGCGTGTATTAAGTAATGTCGGGGCGCACATGATACCGGTTTGAAACGCACAAACCCCCAACTTCATGCCTGTCTTTACTTAGCTGTCATCTATCGTTCGGGCAGAGCACCTGCTTGGGGGATGCACGATGCGGTACTTGGGCGAGGGAGCACTCCAAGTATTCCGCAGATGCCGTGGTAGAAAGACCGGCGTATTTTTGCAAATGAAGCGCTCCTTGAGCAGTATTGATGTTGTGGAAAAGGGATGGATCCCCTGCCTTCAGCAACGGTACGCGTATTTGTTGTGATGTTCACCCTCCACGAACGAATGTTGGCTGCATGCTTCGTGCTCTTCGCGTACTGCTGATCGCGCTGGGACTCATCGGTATTGGGGTGGTGGCTGGACAAACGCTTCATCGCGTCTACTGGAGCGCACCCGACACGTACGATAAGCTCGAAGAAGCCATTCATGTCACCGAAGCGAGCTACGTAGACCCTATGTCGGTCGAGGCGCTTGGGGAGAACGCCCTGCGCGGATTACTTAGCGGGCTCGACCCGCATTCCGCATATATCGAAGCCGACCGGATGCAGCAGGTGCGTGAGTCGTTCGATGCCGAGTTTGACGGCATTGGCGTTACGTATGAACGCATTCAGGCAGAATCTGCCCCCGACACCGCCGTAGTGGTTGCCGTTATTCCAGACGGCCCGAGCGATGAGGCGGGTGTACGACCCGGAGACCGCCTCTTGCGGAGCGACACGACGTCGCTTGTGGGGGAGCCTGATATGCAGATCCAATCTCTTCTGAAAGGACCACGCGGCACAACTGTTGACGTTACTGTGCGCCGTCCTGGAGTCCGTGAGCCCGTTGCGCTTTCGATAACCCGCGACCGCATCCCCCTAACAACGGTTGATGCGGCTTACATGCTGGATGCGACCACCGGTTACATCAAACTGAACCGGTTTGCCCGCACTACCCAGAGCGAAGTGCGCGAGGCACTGAATACACTCACAGACGAAGGCATGGACCGCCTGGTGCTCGACCTGCGTGGCAATGCCGGCGGGCTCATGGGCATGGCCGAGCGTGTTGCCGATGAATTTTTGGAGGAAGGCCAGCTGGTAGTTTCAGCACAGGGCCGCGACGACGAGGTGCTGGACGAATATCGCACCGAGCGTGTCGGCCTTTACGAAGAGCGGCCTCTCATGGTGTTGGTCGATGAACAATCCGCTTCCGCAAGCGAGATTGTAGCGGGCGCGTTGCAAGATCATAAGCGGGCCTCGGTGGTGGGGCAGCCAACCTATGGCAAAGGATTGGTGCAACGCCAGTATAGTTTGGAGGATGAGAGCGGATTGCGCCTGACTGTGGCGCGGTTCTACACGCCGAGTGGGCGCGTCATACAGCAGCCCTACGATACGGGACCAGCGGTTATGCGCCCAGCAGCGTACAGCAGCCAGGAGAATGCCTCCTCCGATTCGTTGGACGTTGGGGGCGTGCATCCGGATCATGTCATCGAGCGCGATACGCTGTACCTGTCGATGCAGCGGGTTGTGCAGCAACCCGTTGTGCGCGGTTACATGCGCACGTGGATAGACCAACGCATCGAGTCCTTACGGAATGCGTGGGACGGACGTCCCGAAGCGTTTTTGGAAACTTATGACTTACCCGACACGGTCATACCGGGGCTGAGGTCTGCCATTGCGTCGGAAACAGGCTCCACCCTTTCGCAAAGCGTAGGCGCATCTCATTCAGCGCCAAGTGTAATGCATGACTACAGACATTTAACTGATACGGTGCGCGGAACAATTCTGTTACAGAACGCGCTCACAAGCATGATTGCCCAGCGTCTTTTTGGGAGTACCGGATGGATTCGTGTACAGAATGAAGTTGACCCGGTTGTGCAGGCCACGCATCATTTGTGGCCCCACGCAACAGACCGTGCGCAAACCTATGTTGAGCGGTTCTGATGCGCATTCAGGCTACCGTGTGGTCAACATCAGATGAAGAGAGTATCCGTTCTAACACAAGGCGCTTGCAATCTTCATCCGCACGCCCGTTTTTGTAGAACGTGTAGGATACGTTACGACGCATAATGCAGTGTAAAAATGCCATGTTGAAGTGATGCATGGTCCACACGAGCAGGGCCCCACTTGGTGCACGTCGCTTCTGGCGTCTGCACTACATAACAAGTGACAGGGTCACTGCTCGACATGATGCAGAGCCAACACATGGTGCAGAACGAACATAGCCCTGCTACAACGCACTGCCGTTGTGATCGCTACCCCCACAACCCGATTTGCCCGACCCGATTTGCCCGAACAGGTGCCAGACGTCCAACCAACGTCTCCGTTGAAGATCTGCGTTGAGTCGTTACGTCTGGTTCTTATTCGGTTAATGCGGTTTACGCCACGCTGGCTTGCGCTCCGTTGATAAGCTGCAGCGTGCATGCTTCACACGCATGGCTACGCCCAGCGCTAAGTGCGCCGCCGTTGCCGCGTTATGGCCGCACCGTCATATGTTTTCGCACAAACTTGATCCCACTGAGGAACTGCCCCTATGGTCCATTTTAATGCGTTTATGCTCAAGTTCGCCCTCCTATTACAGGATAACGGCGGAGGCGGAACCATAAACATGCTGGTTGAGCGCTTCAACGAAGGCGGCAACTGGATGTGGCCGGTGCTAATCTGCCTGATCGTCGGATTGGCGATTGCCTTTGAGCGTATCATTTCTCTTAACCTCGCGGACATCAACACGCAGAGCTTCCTGCACGACGTAAAGAAGGCGCTCGACGAGGGCGGCGTGTCGGCAGCAGAAGACGTGTGCGCGGAAACGCGCGGTCCGGTTGCATCGGTCTTCCAGGCCGGGCTGCTCCGTGCCGACGAAGGCATTGACGCCGTCGAGAAGGCGGTGGTCTCTTACGGATCCATTGAAATGAGCTTCCTGGAGCGCGGGCTGGTTTGGCTTTCGCTCTTCATTAGCGTAGCCCCAATGCTTGGCTTCCTCGGAACCGTTGTAGGGATGATTGAGGCCTTCGATGCAATCGAAACAGCAGGCGATATCTCGCCGCGTCTGGTAGCCGGTGGTATTAAAATAGCCCTGCTGACGACTGCCTTTGGTCTGATTGTTGGCGTGATCCTCCAGTTCTTCTACAACTACGCTGTTTCGAAGATTGACCGCATCGTAGCCGAGATGGAAGACGCCTCCATCGAACTGATCGACTCGCTTGTGTTGTTGGAAGCTGGCGAATCGGTGCTCGGCGATGACGAGCTGCTCGAAGAGGACTTCAGCGACGACGACGACACGGTGAATTAAACGGAGCGCTGCTGTCGCTTCCCCGCCCCCCGGCGCGTTTCGTTGGTGTGTTCTGCAAATAGGCACTGCACCAGCCTCGTCGGGGCCGCGGGCCGCTTTCGTTGAATTACTTGTTTACACAACGCGCTTATACACATGGGTAACAACGCCATCCTCTACTGGAGCATAATCGTCGCACTTGGCCTCTCGGGGCTGAGCCTCCTCACCATGGGCCTGTTTAGCCTGCGCAACGTATCGTACGGAAAAGTCCGCCCGGTTACGGTCGTGCTCGTCGTTGCACCTATTTTGCTGCTGGCCGTGCTTGGCTTTACAATGCAAACATGGGCCGAAGCAGGCATTGTCACCGTCGTCGTCATGTTCATTACAAGCCTGTTGGGGCTGTTAGGAAGCGGTCTGCGATCGCTCTTCCTGTAAGACGCGTTTGCTCGCTCGCCCTCCTTCCGCCCCTTTGATCCCCTGTTGCTATGGCTGGACTGCTTGATAAACGTCGGTCAAAACGCGAAGACGCGGAAACCCCGACGTCTTCGATGGCCGACATTGCGTTTTTGCTGCTCATCTTCTTTCTGGTAACAACCACAATTAATGTGGATACCGGAATTGGGATGACACTGCCCCCCAAACTTGAAGAAGAGCAGGAGCCGCCGCCTGTTACTGAGCGGAACCTGCTGAATGTGCTGGTCAATTCCTCAGGCGAGGTGCTCATTGACGACAGCATGTCGTCGGTGAATCAGATTCGCGAAGAGGTGGAGACGCACGTGCTTAACTACGGGGAAGAACCAGACTACTCTGAATCGCCTAGCGATGCGGTGATTTCCCTAAAGACTGATGCTCAAACGCCATATCGGACCTACATCGAAGTGCTTGATGAAATCCAGATGGCGTATCGCGAGATTTACGATGGCATAGCCCAGTCAGGAAATCTCCCTTCGGGTGAAACGGTGCTCGACGAGAACTACGAAAGCTACGAAAAATATCGAGAATCGTTAGAGCCGGAAGAAGAAGATCAGATTCGCGAAAACTTCCCGCGTAATATCTCCATCGCTGAGCCTGATGCCGGGTCTTGACCCGATTGGCTCCTGACTGCCCCGTCGTCCCTCGACTGTGAGCCTGGCTTAGGCATTGCACATGCTGCCTGCGTGGCATACCGTCACACAGGTAGATTTTGCCCGCAAGCCAAACGACGCTGCCCTCCTTCGTACCCACGCTGCTTGCTTTCCTTATGGCTTCCGAACGCTTTCAGAAACGATCGTCGGATACCTCGCCTGGCATTACAACTGCCTCGCTGCCCGACATTATCTTTATGCTCCTGATCTTCTTCATGGTCACAACCGTCTTGCGAGAGACCGAGATTAAGGTGCGCACGGAGTTGCCCGATGCTGAGGCCCTCACTAAGATCGACCAGAAGCGTTTGATTTCAAACGTATACATTGGCCCGGTCATCCGTGGGGAGCGCGAAGGGGAAACAGCGGTGCAGATCGATGACGCCCTCATCGAAGAGTACGCTGCCATCCGTACCATCATGTACAACCAACTGCAAGAACAGCCCAAACTGATTGTATCGCTTCGCGTAGACCGCGAGTCGGAGATGCAAGTTGTCAATGAAGTCCAGCAAGAGCTGCGTGAGGCCGGGACCCTCCGTATCAACTACTCGTCTAATCCTGTCGTTGATGAGTAACGCAGCCGACCGTATTAGACCATCAAGAAAAGCTCTGCAAGAAAAGCTCTGCTAATCAACTGGCAGAGCTTTTTCTTTGCTGTGCGTTCTTTGCTGCGACATCTTTACTGAGGCATTCAGCCTTACCGGAAGCGTCTGTCCTACTTTTCCGGACATACTGCCTCCCTGGACGTTCTCTTGTTCATCGTCTGCCGCCTACTAATCGTATATCATACGCATCATGGCTCATCATGTAACGCTCCTGCCGGGCGACGGCATCGGCCCCGAAGTAACCTCTGCTACCCTCCATGTGCTGGAAGCCACTGGCGTCGAATTTGAGTGGGATACGCACCAGATTATCGGCACCGCTGCGGTCGAAGAAGAACGTCCTGAATTGCCCGACGACGTCCCAGCCTCCATTCGCGAGCGAGGCGTAGCGCTGAAAGGCCCTATCACCACGCCCGTGGGCGAAGGCTTTACCAGTGTAAATGTGCAGTTGCGCCAGCGCCTGGACCTCTACGCGAACGTTCGGCCGTGCGTGAGCTTGCCCGGCATTGATACGCCCTTCGATGACATCGACCTCATTATCTTCCGCGAAAACACCGAGGGCCTCTACGCCGGCATTGAAACGTACGATGCACGCCTCGAAATTGCAGACTCAACGGCTCGCGTCACGCGTCGAGGGTCGGAGCGCATTGTGGATTTCTCCTTCGACTATGCGCAGAAAAACGGGCGCAATACGGTGACGCTCGCGCACAAAGCTAATATCTTGAAGGAATCGTCAGGGCTGTTCCTGAAGGTGGGTCGTGAGGTGGCGCAGCGCTATCCCAACGTCACCTTTAACGATCGCATCATCGACAACATGTGCATGCAGCTCGTGATGTATCCGCAAGAATACGACTGCATCGTGAGCACGAACCTGTTTGGCGACATCTTGAGCGACCTGGCAGCTGGACTTGTAGGCGGACTCGGCGTGACGGCAGGCGCCAACTTTGGGGATGATTATGCGGTTTTTGAGGCGGTGCATGGCAGTGCCCCTGATATTGCCGGGCAGAATAAGGCCAATCCCACAGCGCTCATCCGGAGCGCGGTGATGATGCTGCGTCATCTCAACGAAACAGCAGCGGCCCGCGCCATCAATACGGCCCTGCGCGAGGTATATGCTGCAGGCGATGTATTGACAGCCGATGTGGGCGGCTCCAGTTCAACAACCGAGTTTGCCGAGAACCTGGCAGAACGCGTCGAAGAAAAGATGGCTGCCCAGGCGTAAGAGTCTATATCCGCGAAGCGTTTCGCACCAACCAATGAGGCCATGATCCAACGCATCCAAACCATCTACCTGGCGCTGGCTGCGCTTGTCCTAAGTGGCGTTCTGTTTCTTGAATCGCTCTGGGGAAGCGAAGCCGCCGCAACCTACAGCTGGTTTTTGCCTGTCATTGTAGGACTGGGCGCGGTAACTGCGGTGACTGCGATAGGCGCCATCTTCCTATATACCGATCGTGCAACCCAGCGCACTGTGGTCGTGGGCGCGCAACTCATGACTGTGCTCTGGTCCGTAACACTCTACGGCGGTTTCTTCATGACCAATGAGCTTCAGGCCTACGACGGTACCGGCCTTAACACCGATCGCCTCATACTACTGATTGGCCCATTGGTAACGTACGTCCTGTTATGGCTTGCACGCCGTGGCATTGAGCACGATATAGAACTTGTCGCATCGATGGACCGCCTCCGCTAAGCCTGTACATCCATGGCTGATTCTATGCCCCCACGCGTGATCCTCGCACTCACGGTGGGGGTGCTTAGTTTTGCATTCGCCCCTATCCTCGTTCGGTGGGCCAATGAGGCACCGGGCCTCACGATCGCCGTGTGGCGCACCAGCACTGCTGCCCTCGTCATGCTGCCCGGCCTGGCCTACGTGCACGATGAGGTGCGATCCTTCGGCTGGCGCGACTGGGGACTCATCCTGGCTTCGGGGACAGCGCTCGGTGCGCATTTCATTGCCTGGATCGAAGCACTTTACTACACGTCAGTCGCCAGCGCGTCGGTGCTTGCCACAACCAGTCCGGTATTTGTGGCAGTGCTCGGCTATCTTGTGCTGCGTGAGCGTCTGGCCTGGCCCGTCGTTGGCGGGATTGTCGTTGCAGTAGGCGGAGCCGCGCTCATGGGACTCACCGATGCAGGAGCGGTGGCCTTTGGCGCAGAAGCATGGTGGGGCAACCTCCTGGCGCTGTCGGCAGCATTGCTCGTGAGCATCTACCTACTCATTGGGCGTGCAATTCGGCAGCATGTGTCGTGGCTCGCATATCTCATTCCGCTCTACAGCGTGGCGGCTCTCGTTACGCTGCTCGCTGCTGTGGGGCAAGGCGTGCCCCTCGTTGGATACAATCCAGTGGTGTATGCGTGCGGCATTGCCCTTGCCCTTGGCCCACAGGTGTTAGGACACAGCGCATTCAACGTGGCGTTGCAGCACGTTCCTGCTGCGCTCATTGGCATGCTGGCGCTTCTGGAACCAGTCGGTGCATCCATACTTGCTTACGTATTATTTGGGGAAGCTCCAGGCGAATGGTCGGCGTTGGGGATGGTCGTTGTGCTGGCAGCTGTCGCTTTTGTGGTTGTGTACAGGAGCCGTTCGACAGCAGCGCATCAAAAAGAAGCAACGGATACACGCCGCGCGTAATGCCTAAAAGCCACCACCTCCTTAGCTGTTTGGACCATCGGAGGAGGCCAAATTGTAGAGAGCAAATAGAGATTCCCAGATGCTTCCGTTACGTTCTTGCAGAACAGGTTCAGCATGGCACGTGCGAGAGGGCGCATGCCGCTGAGCAAGCATGCCCCAAGTTATCCTGAGGTCCGCAGACGGAAGAATCTCAATACAGGTCTCGGAAACCCGACACGATCCATTCGCCCGAGTGCCACCCCTCGCGTTCCACGAAGCAGACCATTGTGCCGTGCAGTTTAGGATGCAGGCGTATCCTCACGTCCAGCGAGTGCTACGGGCGCTGCTGGACATAGGGACAGGTGTCAGTGTTATCTTGCTTACCGTATAGCATTCATCGAATCCTTTCCATGCCTATGCCCACCATGCGCGCTGTTGTTGTAGATACGCCGGGCGATCCCGATCAGCTTACCATTCGCGATATTGAGCGGCCCGAGCCGAAACCGCACGAGGTGCGCATTCGCGTGCAGGCTACCGCCCTGAACCGCGCCGACACGTACCAGCGGCGCGGCCACTATCCTCCGCCCGAAGGGGCCCCCGACACACTTGGATTGGAGGCCGCAGGCACCATTGATGCAGTCGGTACAGATGTAATCGACTGGGCACCTGGCGACCGCGTGTGTGCGCTGCTACCGGGGGGCGGATATGCCGAGTACGCCGTGGCGCATGCCGGGCATGTGCTGCCCGTGCCCAACGGCATCGACTGGATACAGGCCGCTGCCTTTCCAGAGGTGTTTCTCACAGCGTACCAGGCCCTGCACTGGCTGGCTAACCTGAACGAGGGCGAAACGGTGCTCATCCACGCCGGAGCCAGCGGGGTGGGCACAGCGGCTACGCAGATTGCACGACTCCATGACGCGATAGTCATTGCCACCGCCTCGGCCCCCAAGCATGACATCTGCCGCGAAGCGGGGGCGCAGCATACCATCGACTACGAGAACGAGGATTTTGCCGAGCGTGTGCCAGCCATCACCGAGCACGGCGCCGATGTGGTGATCGACTTCGTGGGGGCGCCGTACTTCAACCGCAACATTGAGGTGATGGCTACGGATGGGCGCCTGGTGCAACTGGCTACTATGGGAGGCAGCACCGTCAACGACATGTCGCTGCGTGCGCTCATGGCCAAGCGCATTCACATGCATGCCTCAACCCTGCGCAGCCGCTCAGATGCCTACAAAACCCGGCTGGTGCAGGTCGTGCGCGCGGTCTTGGATGGATATTGGGAGGCCGGGCGCATTGCCCCCGTCATCGATTCGGTCATGGACTGGACCCGCGTGGCTGAGGCGCACCGCCGAATGGAAGCCAATGCCAACGCGGGCAAGATCGTGCTTCAGGTGGAGGCATAGGCCCTGCGGAGCGCGGAAGACATGATGCATCATAGACAAGCCTCCGCATCTCCCTAAAAATACAGGGGGATACGGAGGCTACATTGCACTCCAAAAGAACGGGGCAGACTACTTCACTTCGCCCTCGTCAATGAGGCGTTGCAGGTTGTCGAGGTTGTCCTGCACGTGCTCGGCGCTGGTATCGAGCAGCGCGCGCTCTTCGTCGTCGAGCTCCACTTCGATGATCTCTTCGACGCCATCGGCGCCCAGCACGATGGGCACCCCGATGAAGAAGCCCTCCAGGTCGTACTCGCCATCGACGTAGGCCGCGGCGGGCAGCACGCGTCCATTGTCTTTGATGATGGCCTCGGTCATCTCCGCCGCCGCCGCGCCAGGCGCGTACCAGGCCGAGGTGCCCATCAGGTCAACGATTTCGCCGCCGCCGCCCTTGGTGCGCTCCACAATGTCGTGGATGGTGTCGTCGTCGAGCCACTGCGGAAGCGGGATGCCGCCAATAGTGGTGTAGCGGGGCAGCGGCACCATGGTGTCGCCGTGGCCGCCCATGAGCAGCGCCTGAATGTCGCGCACCGACACGCCGATCTCGTTGGCAATGAACGCGCGGTAGCGGGCCGTATCGAGCACACCGGCCATGCCCATGACGCGCTCGGGCGGGTAGCCGCTGGCCTCGTACGCCACGTAGGTCATCACGTCGAGCGGGTTTGACACCACAATGATCGTGGCTTCGGGGCTGTGTTCGACAAACTGCTGGGTGACGCTCTTGACGATGTTCGCGTTCTTCGCCAGCAGGTCGTCGCGGCTCATGCCCGGCTTGCGCGGCAGGCCCGCCGTAATAATGCAGACCTCCGAATCCGCCGTTTCCGCGTAGTCGGTGGTACCCGATATGTGCGTGTCAAAGCCGTGGATGGGCGAGGACTCCACCATATCCAGCGCCTTGCCCTGCGGCACGCCGTCTTTGATGTCGACCATCACAACATCGTGTACCATGTCTTTACGGGCAACGCATTCGGCAACGGTGGCGCCTACGTTGCCTGCGCCAATAACTGTGACTTTCATAACACTTGGGGTCTCTTTGAAAAGAAAGGGGATACAGACACTCAAACATACCTGTGACAGCGCTTCGATGGTAGCCAATATTTCGCAAAAACAAAGCACTACTGCGCCAGATGCCCAACCTCAACGCAGGGAAAGTTGCAGGTGGCCGCATGTGGTAATTAGATTACATGGCCCGATGCGCATGCATTGGAACGCCATGATTCCGCTCCTTGCCCTTTGTTGATTCTGTGACTGATACGTTTCACCGTTGGACGACCCGCACTGCGCTGCTTCTTTTTCTTGTGGTTGGGGTTGGCGGATGCGCTGGCACGGCACCCACCACCGATTCTTCTGAGCAGCCCCCTACAGCAACCGCCCAGGCGGAGCTGCATCATCAGAGCCTGAACGCTACGCTCTGGATGCAGCGAAGCGCCGAGTACGACGCGCTGTTGCGCCAGACCTATGCCCAGGCGGGCCAGCAGCTTCCGGCGCTGCTGGACGATTCCACCCTCACCGCTGCGGTGGAGCAGAACGAGCAGATGCGCGTGGGAGCCTATGCTGATCTTCCGCCCGCGGTCATCCTCGACGTCGACGAAACCGTGCTCGACAATTCGGCCTACCAGGCGCGCCTCATCTTGGATGACGAGACGTACGACACCGAATCGTGGAATGCCTGGTGCCGCGAGCGC
>NZ_JAWOAR010000012.1:0-15414 GCF_046498435.1 Longimonas sp.
GATCCCTCGGCTGCGCTCGGGATGACATGCCGGGGGCGTGGGAATGCCGGTTCTGTGAAGACTCGCTCAGGTTTTGTCGTGTACTGTGGGTTTTATCCCTGCTGTCAATATATCCGGTCTTGCTTTTATGTGCAAGTTTCTGCCTATTGGCACGTTGTCTCCTACACCGCGACACTGCATACGGCCTACGCCACCACCGCCTGCAGGAGCTGTTGCACGGCCTCGCGCTCGTCGTTGTTGACGATATGACCCATGCTCTCGTAGATGCGCTTGTCCACAGCCCCATTCAGGTCTGCTAACACGTGGGCGGTGGCATCCACGCGGGCCTTGGGGATGTGCGGGTCGCGATCGCTGCATCCCAGAAAGACGGGGGTGCCTTCCATATCGCCCGTGTAGTTGAACATCTTGTCGTGCGGCGACTCGTGGTCTGGCTTCTCGCCGGTGCCAATGAGTCCGCCACTCAGCCCCACGATGGCGCCGTAACGCGCAGGATGGCGCGCCGCGTACTCGGTCGAGAGGCACGCGCCCTGCGAAAAGCCGCCCAGCACCACCCGCTCCGCCGGAATGTCGTGGGCGCGCAACGTATCGAAGATCGCCCCGATGCGCCGCAGTCCCGACGACAGCCCTGGCTCATTGGCCTGAAGCGGTGCCAGAAACGATTGCGGATACCACGTGCGACGGTGGGCCTGTGGGGCAATCAGCGCCATGCCTTCGGGAGCCAGCGGCTCAATCAAGCGCAGAATGCTCGCCGCCGTGGCTCCGCGTCCGTGGATAAACACAACGGCGGCAGTCGCCTCGTCGAGGGACATGCCTGCTTGTACGGTATCGGTGGTGCCGTGGGGGTCGCGGTCGTGAGCAGGGGTCGGCATGTCGCGTGTTGGGATAGTAGGGAAGAAACGTATCGTTCGCGGCTGGATGCTGCCTGTGTAAGGTTGTGAGATTAGCCTCCGTACGCTGCGGGTCGGACGCAGGTGCGTCCGATGCCCTGGCACCGACGGGGGACCGTCGGTGCCAAGTTCTGGTGCACATTTAGATGCAGCCTCCAACGGGGCTATGTCGCATTCACTGCATCGATACGGGCGGAGGCGCAGGTGCGTTCGCCTACCGCAAACTTTTACCGATGCGGATCTGAAGTGTGGGGTAGTGCTCACCTCCCGGAACGTCATCCTGGACGGAGCGGAGCGGAGATCCAGGATCCAGGAGCCAGCACCCGCCCCGCACGTCTGGCGGCTGGCCTTCGGGGTGGACGGTAGCACCAGTTTGCGGGCTTTGCTGCACCCCGCAGCGTGGATCCTGAATCCCTTGATCGGGGTCAAGGACAGGCAAGTTCAGGATGACAAGGTGGGGGGAGGCCGGCACCTCCCGTAAACTTTTACCGACGCGCTCTCGTAGGAGCGCTCGTTCGTCATAGCTGTCCCACCCGTTCCTCCGCGTATGCCGTCGATTGACGTTGCCTCGCACGCCGAGACCCTTGAAACGCAGTCTGCTGCCAACGTGCTGCAGTGGACGTGGAATACGTTTGGGAGCGATGCAGCGGCCACCTCATCGTTTCAGACGCACAGTCTGCCGCTCCTGCATCTCATTGCGACGACGGTACCCGAACTGCCGGTGCTGTTTCTGGATACGGGCTTTCACTTTCCGGAAACCTTGCGCTTTCGGGATCGCGTGGTTGAAAAGCTGGGGCTGAACCTGCAGGTCTTGAAGACACGGATGGGGCACGATCGCTTTCAGGAGAAGCACGGCCAACTGCACCGGCGCGATCCCGATCTGTGCTGTCACCTTAACAAGGTCAAGCCCTTGCAGCGCGCACTGGCCGAACGCAGCGCCTGGGTGGCCGGCATCCGGCGCGATCAGACGGCCCAGCGCCAGGACACCCCCGTGCTGGCCGGTCCCGATTCGGTGGAGCGCTACGATGTGTACAAGGTTTGTCCCATTGCATCGTGGACGGAGGCGCAGGTGGAGCGCTACCGCGCCGAGCACGATCTGCCGGAGCATCCGCTGGGCGACCAGGGCTACGCCAGCATCGGCTGTGCGCCGTGTACGCAGCCCGTTACGAGTGGCGATTCGCGGGCGGGCCGCTGGGCCAACCATACGAAAACCGAGTGCGGCCTCCATTTCGACACCGATCCCGAGGAATCTGCGTAGATCCTGCGCTCCTCGCGTGCTGCTTCGCCTCCCCCTGAACCACGCATTGCCATGCCTGAAACCATTCTTGTTACTGGCGGATGCGGCTATCTGGGCTCGCAACTGGTGCGCGATCTGGGCACCGGCCCCGGCGCCTCAGACCGCGTGATTCGCATCTTAGACAACATGAGCAGCGGCAACAGCGCATACCGGGCGCTCATGGATATGCCCGACACAGGCACCTACGAGGTGGTAGAGGGCGATATTCTGGACCCGGCTGTCGTATCGACTGCGCTTGCGGATGTGGATACGGTGGTGCACCTGGCCGCGATTGCGAACACCCCCATGGGCTACCAGAATCCGACGTGGGTGGAGCAGGTGAATGCCTGGGGCACCGCCCGGCTGGTTGAGGAGTGCGTGGCCGAGGGCGTATCGCATCTCATCTACACGAGCAGTGTGGCGGTGTACGGCCCCCGCGAAACCAACGCGTATCCCGACGAAACCGCGCCGTGTCGTCCGGTCGGGCCCTACGCTCACTCGAAGCGCAGCGCCGAGCATAGCGTGCAGCAGGCACATGGACGCAACGACCTGCGCACCACCACGGTGCGGCTGGGCATTGTGTACGGCCAGGCTCCAACCATCCGGTTCGACGCCGTTGCCAACCGCTTTGCGTATCTCGCCGGTGTGAAGCATCCGCTCACAGTGCATGGCACCGGGGCGCAGCAGCGGGCCTTTGTGCACGTGAACGATGCCAGCTGCGCCATCGAGCGCGTGCTCCAGCGCACGGCGTCGCCTGCGGAGCCGGTGGTCTTCAACGTGGTCGGGCAGAACGCATCGGTGAATGCGGTGGTTGAGGCGGTGCGCAGCGCCCGTCCCGAGATTCCGGTGCGCCACACCGAGCAGGATGTGCAGACCCACGTGGATCTGGTGGCCCAGGGCGACAAAGCCCGCGCGGTGCTCAACTGGACGCCACAGCACACGCTTTCTGATGGACTGACCGAACTCATTGGCACCCTCGATGCCTTCCAACCCCGGTCGATGTTGTGACCCGATACGGGACTATGGGAAACACGTCGCGGGTATGTCACGGGGATGGATACCGAATCACGTCTGGGATGACGAACTGTGGGGTACAGTGCTTCCCTTCTTGGCTCCCCCACCCCCAACAAAAAACGCGTCCCGCCAGGTGGTGAGCGTTCACCGGCGAGACGCGTGGGGGACGAACACAAACTGCTCTGGATGTCCCATACTGGCAACACCCTGGGCAGCTTGCATCACGCGGCAGTGCCGCGCTGTTCGGGCTTATCTAACAGCCTGTGCACTATCCGATCTTGTAGAACTTCTCGTGCACAATCTGGCCATCTTCCCAGTACTGCACAGCTGTCTGCTTCTGCTCTACGTCGCCAATCCCTTCGAGCGTGAAGTCCAGATACCACTCTACAAATGCCACGCCATCTTCTTCGTTTACAGCCACGGCTTTTACTTCAGCGGCCCGAAAGTCCGTGAGGCCGTTCACAAACTGCTCTTCGTACGCACGGTTTTCCTCTTTGCCTTCGCGGCGCACATCGTCTTCTTCCATGACGATGTTTTCGGCATAGTACTCTTCAAAAGCGCCCAGGATATCGCCTTCGAGAATACGAGCGTTGAGGTCGTCTACTTTTGCGCGGATGGAGTCGCTCATAATCAGGGGGTTATTTAGAAACAGGAGAGTTCGATCGATTCAGCGATGTATACCTCCCTTCAATTGATGTGTTGCAACACGTATCTAACGAACTCATGACGTTTCGTGCGTTCGCTATGCGGGCACCTGCCTTTGCTGAACAGGTTGAGTTTCCTACTCCTCGGTGTCAGGATCAGACATGTTAGAGTAAATGCCCTCGCAGATACGGCTCAGATGGGCCAGGTCGCGTTCACTCACACTGGCTGCAAAGCTATCTTGGACCGCCTGAATGTCAGGATCCATGCGCTGCAACAGGTCTCCCCCAGTTTCCGTAATGAAGTGCAACGTGACACGGCGGTCGGCCTCGCTGCGGCGGCGCTCCACACAGCCAAGGTCTTCCAACTTGTCCATCAGCCGCGTTACATCGGGCGAGGGGTCGAGCATCCGGTCAATGATGTCGCATCGTGCGTAGCCCTCCGGATGCGCCCCGCGAAGAATGCGCAACACGTTGTAGTGGCTAAACTGCAGGTCGTACGACTGGCACACTTGTTCAATAGCCCGCCGCACATGCGCCCCGGCAATGAACAGGTTAAGCATCGCCTCGTGGGCGGGGCCATCGAACGGCTTGGTTTGCTGGATGCGGTTTGCGAGTATACGTCCCATTGTGTATTCAGTGATAACGGAGCGACTACGTATCTACATGACGAGTAGAGCAAGGTGGCGTTTCGTAATACGTACCACGTTCTCCCCATTATCGCAAACTCGTTGTTTTCTCGCCCGATCTCGCTGCTCCCATGTACGACCCCCGCACGCTGCTCCCGCTCGTTAATCGTCTTTGCACTCATCTGTCCGAGTGGCAAGATCAGCACGCCGATGCTCCCGTGGACTCAAACACGGCGGCTCCGTTTGTTGGATGCGATGTCGATGCGCTCGAATCGGCGCTTACGAGCTACCTCGACCGCCTGACGACGGGCAACTACCCGTTCTTTCACCCAAGCTATGCCGGGCAGATGCTGAAGCCCCCGCATCCGGCCGCCATTCTGGGCTACTGGGCCGCCCAGTTCATCAACCCAAACAACCACGCCTTAGACGGCGGTCCGCCCACCAGCGCAATGGAGAAAGAGGCTGTCGGTGCCCTTCGGCGCATGCTGGGGTTTCCGGGGGATGCATTGGGGCACCTCACCTCGGGCGGTACCATCGCAAACCTGGAGGCGCTCTTCGTAGCCCGCGAATCCCATCCCGACCAGGCGATTGGTGTTGCCTCCAGCGCGCATTACACGCATAGCCGCATGAGCCACGTCCTCCGCGCCGATACCGCGCCACTGCCCACCGACGACTGGGGCCGCATCGACCCCGAGGCGCTCAACGCCACCCTGGCCGACGGGTCCATTGGCACCATTGTCTGCACGCTGGGCACCACCGGACTCGGCGTCGTCGATCCGCTTCACACGATTCTCCCCATCTGCCGCCATCATGGCGTACGCGTGCATGTGGATGCAGCTTACGGCGGCTTCTTCCGGCTGGCTACCGCACCGCCGCTATCGCACAACACCAAGGCCGCCTTCGACGCGCTTTCCGAGGCCGACTCGATCGTAATCGACCCGCACAAGCATGGCCTGCAGCCGTACGGATGCGGCGCGGTGCTCTTTCGCGATCCGGCCGTGGGGCGCTTCTACGCACACGACTCGCCCTACACGTATTTCACTTCTGACGACCTGCACCTGGGCGAGATTAGCCTGGAATGCTCACGCGCCGGTGCAGCGGCGGGCGCGCTGTGGTGTACCCTGCAAGCCGTTCCGCTCGCTGAAGACGAAGGGCTAGGACCTATCGTGAGCGCGTGCC
Organism: Longimonas sp.; assembly: GCF_046498435.1. Lineage (NCBI taxonomy): Bacteria > Pseudomonadati > Rhodothermota > Rhodothermia > Rhodothermales > Salisaetaceae > Longimonas > Longimonas sp. The sequence goes on from NZ_JAWOAR010000012.1 coordinate 5,627, forward strand.
TGTCGGCGGCCCGATCGTGGACGGCGCGCCTTCACAAAGAAGAGGCGCTGACCGTATACACCGAACCCGAAACCGACATCGTGACGTTCTTTCCGGCCCCCTCCGTCCATCATACCGAGGCTGTAAGCGCCCGCAGCCAGCGGATCTTCGACCACGCCATGCACCAAGAGGAGCCGGTGTACCTGAGCCTGTATTCCGTGCCCAGCACGCAATTCACCACGCATCACCCCACGTACACTGCGACCACAGATACCGTTACCATTTTGCGCAGCGTACTGATGAAGCCCACGCACGAGGCCTACGTGGGTACGCTCCACGAGCGCGTGCAGACGGCTGTTGAGGCCACTCAGACCTGATGAATTGCGCCCCCTCAAGCCGCGCGTATTCCGCTACCGCGTGACGGTTACTTGCACGCGTGCCAGAAATGCATCTTCGAATGTGTCGCGCACAAACGCAAGTGCTTCGGTAGCCTGTTCTCGATTGGCAAATGCCCCAATTCGTACGCGGTAGTAGGGCTGTCCAAACTCGATGTTGATGGGCAGCCCGTGGGGAAACAAGTCTTCTGTATCGTCCCCCCGCTCTTCCTCCCACCACTCCTGCACGTCTTGGCGCACCTCCTCGGCTTCCGAACGATCGATAGACGAATACACCTGGATCTGAAACCCATCAACGACCTGCTCAACGCCTTGGTCGGCCCGAACCTCCAGAAGTTGTTGCGGCACGCTGTGCTCCACGGAGGTGGTGGTAACTTCCGGCGGGCGCTCTTCGAACTGGCTGGCATCAAACGTTTCATACGGAGCCACCGACACGTCAGCCGCACGCGCTCCAGACTCCCCCTCGTCCTCGTCGAGACCGCCCGCCGGCTGCGAGGTAGATGATTGCGGACCCGTACAGCCTACCACAAATAGCAGGACAACGGGGAGGAGGAGCAGCTTCCTGAGCAATTTCATGTCTCAAAAATGGTTGATGATTGTCACAGGCTGCGGACCCCGGGCACGTTCAGTGCGCGGAGGAGCAGCTCCACGAATAGGTCTTTCAGACTGGGTAAGGCAGCCGCTTGTGTATTCGTAGGTTGAGGACAGCACGAAAAGCGCCCTGGGAGGACCCGCAAAGCTCTGAGGTCGCTTGCTCGTTATCAGTAGGCTGCTTTAGGATCGGCTACTCCTTCCATGATACCAACCGAGCCGCTGGCTCCAATGCGTGTAGCGCCGTGGGCCACCATCTCAGCCACATCAGCAGCCGACCCAACGCCTCCCGAGGCTTTTACCCCCAGATCGGCCCCCACAATATGGCGCATCAGCGCGACATCTGCAACGGTGGCGCCTCCAGAACTAAATCCCGTAGAGGTTTTCACGAAGTCGGCCCCGGCGCGATCGGCGACAAAGCACGTAACGGCCTTTTCGGCATCGGTAAGGAGCGCTGTTTCCAGAATTACTTTCAGAATCGGGTCGCCCGGCTCGGAACGAAGGGCCTCCACGACAGCGCGAATGTCGCGCTCTACGCGGCCCCAGTTGTGCGCCTTCACCGCACCCACATGCACAACCATGTCGATCTCACTGGCACCGTGTTGCAAGGCCCACTGCGCTTCGTTCGCCTTCACCTCAGGATGACTGTGCCCGAGTGGGAAGCCAACAACGGTACAGACGGTTACTTTCGTGTCTGCCAGGGCCTTCGTGGCAGCTGGGACATACGCGGTGGGTACACACACTGACGCGAAACGATACTCCCGGGCTTCCGCAAAACACTGCGTATAGTCGGCCTCGCCCGCCGTGGGAGTTAGTTGGGTGTGATCGATAAGCTGTGCAATCTCTCCTGGCGTCAGGTCTGGAGGCGGCGTGGGCCCACTTAACCCAGGTGTTGAAGTTGCCTGCAATCGGTCGATCGTTGGAGCAAGGTAGGTACTGCGTGTATCGTTCGTCGCATCCCAGGCAAGAATCGCTTCAATGATTGATTGGGAGGTGGGCAGAGCCATAAGCTGGTGGCGGTAAGTCAGCAGAAACAAATGCGTAAAGCATCCTGCAATATCTGGAAGCGTTTACACTCCTGCAAGCAATCCTCCGCTCTGGTGCTGCTTTCCATCGGAAATATAACAGCAAACGAACATTTATGGCATACCCCCATGTTGCGGTTTGAAGATCCCAGTTACGCATCCTCCTTCGCGTCTGCACGCTCCTCGTCCTCTCCCGCCTCAGAAAAGTCGATCGAGGCTGAATTGATGCAGTAGCGCTTGCCCGTAGGATCAGGACCATCGTTAAAGACATGGCCCAGGTGCGCATCACACGAGGCACACGTCACCTCAATGCGGCGCATTCCCAGGCTTCGATCCTCGCGCAGCTCTACACGTCCCTCGTCGATCACGTCCCAAAAGCTGGGCCACCCCGATCCAGATTTATACTTGGTTGACGAATCGAACAGTGTGGCACCGCAGCATACGCATCGGTAGACACCGTCGCCGTCGTGATTCCAGTACTCGCCGGTGAAGGCGGGCTCCGTACCCCCTTCTCGGGCAATCTTATACTGCTCAGGAGTGAGCTTCTCTTTCCACGCGCGTTTTGATACTGATGTACCCATACCGTTGAGATGTGGCAAAGTGAATAGTACGTGCATCTTTATCCACGAAGAGAGGAAACCGGCGTTCCCTGATCAGCGTGTCCTGTTACATTTGGATTAAGCATCCTGTTGTGTTTCGACGATTGCACTCGTTTTAGCAGGCGCCACCGGACCCAACTGGAGGGCTCCAACCGCGCAACTACTTGTACGCATCATTCTTATACCAGGTGCGAGACTTCGATGTACACGTTAGGTTGGAGGCCGCTTGCGTCCCCGGCGACATTAAGGCGAGTTTCGTCGCTCACCGATTGCAAACACCTGTATGATGATTCAGCGCAGATGGTATTATGTTGAGCAATGTGTACGCGTCCCGAACGCGTCTTCCTCGAAGTGCTGTCCATTCAGGGTTGACACAACACTATCGAGGATATGAACACTGACATCAAAACCGCCCTCCCTGCACAGTGCAAGGAGAGCGTAGCGTCTGTCAGCAGTGCGTGCTTATAGCAGTGCGTGATGGAGCCCCTGTTACGACGAGCGTTCAGAAGTGTCTTTCGGTGCGGGGTCGGCGCTCGCGTCGCCGGGGGCCTCTTCCTCATCCGTTCCGTTAGAAGCCGGCGGGGCATCGGCAGCCGGCGCGTCAGTCTTGGGATCAGTAGATGTTTCAGCGCCCGTTACAGACACATCTTCGGCTACTTTTGCGGTGCCGTTTGTGACTGCATCGCCGTTCAGCAGTGCAAGCACATCTTTGCCAGGCACTTCCTCGCGCTCAATCAGCAAGTCGGCCAGCTTATCAAACGCATCGCGATGCCCGGTGAGCGTTTCTACAGCTCGCCGGAAGGCATTTTCGGTGATCTGACGCACTTCGTCATCCACCTCGCGAGCTGTTTCATCGCTATAGTCGCGTCCGCGCGAGAGTTCTTCGCCCAGGAAGACGTTGCCCTGCTCATCCCCCAGCGCAATGTGTTTGAAGCGCTCGCCCATGCCCCAATCGAGCACCATTTTGCGAGCCATTTTGCGGACCTGCTTCAGGTCGTTTTCGGCTCCGCTGGTTGCGGTGTCGAAGATCATTTCCTCGGCGGCACGACCGCCCATGATAACCGCCATACGATCGAGCAGGTATTCGCGGCGATACAGGTACTTTTCTTTATCGGGCATCTGTTGCGTAACGCCCATGGCCTGCCCGCGTGGTACGATGGTCACCTTGTGCACCGGGTCGGCATTGGGCAGCGCAGCAGCGACGATAGCATGCCCCGCCTCGTGGTAAGCCAGCAGGCGGCGCTCTTCGTCGTCAAGGACAACACCTTCGCGACGAAGTCCCATGATGACCTTGTCGCGTGCCTCCTCGATATCCGCGTTGGTGATGGCCTTGCGCTCATAACGTCCGGCCAAGAGCGCAGCCTCGTTAAGCAGGTTCTCCAGATCGGCTCCGCTGAATCCGGGTGTGCTCGACGCAATCGTATCCAGGTCCACGTCGTCGTCGAACGGCTTATTTTTGGCGTGGATTTTCAGAATGTCGCGCCGTGCTTCGCGGGTGGGCAGCGGCACCGTGATCTGCCGATCGAAGCGCCCCGGACGCGTGAGCGCCGAGTCGAGGATGTCGGGGCGGTTGGTCGCCGCCATCACGACCACGCTTTCGGTTTTCTCGAAGCCATCGAGTTCGGCCAGGAGCTGGTTCAGCGTCTGCTCCCGCTCGTCGTGGCCGCCCCCCACCCCTGCACCACGCTGCCGACCGATCGAATCCAGTTCATCAACAAAGATGATGGCCGGGGCATTTTTCTTGGCCTCCTCGAACATATCGCGCACCCGAGAGGCCCCAACGCCCACAAACATCTCCATGAAGTCCGATCCCGACACGCTAAAGAACGGAACGTCGGCCTCGCCTGCTACAGCCCGAGCCAGTAGCGTTTTCCCGGTACCGGGCGGGCCCACCATCAGCACGCCTTTGGGCACTTTTCCGCCCAGGTTTTCGAAGTGCTCCGGGTTTTTCAGGAACTTGATGATCTCCTCCAGCTCCTCTTTGGCGCCATCAGCACCAGCTACGTCATCGAACGTAGTGTCTTCTTCGCCCTTGTCGAAGAGCTTCGCTTTGCTTTTGCGGACGGAGAACAGCCCCTGGCCTTGCGACTGCATGCGCCGCAAGAAGATGTACCCAATGATGAGCAGAATAACAATGGGCAGCAGTCCAATGATGACCAGCCCCCACGGAAATTCGCTTTCGGGCTGTGCGGTAACTTCAACCCCGGCCTCTTCCATCTCTTCCATGAGCCGGTCATCGCCAAACGACGGCAGGTAGGTTACAAACTCCTGGTACTGCGTCGAGTCGCCCTGGGCAGTAACCCGTGTGGCGTTCTCTTTCAGCGTTCCGCTCATCTCATCGCCGACCACCTCAACGCGTTCTACGTTGTCGGCACGGAGCTGCGTGCGAAACTCGCTGTAACTCACCTCGGGGCCCATGGCGCGTCCGCCCCCAAAGTAGCTCCAGGCCAGGAGCAACCCGAGCCCAATCGCCACAATGAAGACGACCGAGCCCAAGGGCGAGCCGCTCTCGTTGTCGCGTTTACGTTCTTTGTCTGGCGATTTCCCCTTTTGGGAACGGTTAGAGTCAGCGCCGTTGCGCGGGGATGAAGAATCCTGTTCAGCCACGTTGGAGTGAGTGCGTCAAGTGAAGGTAGACGGCGACGGAAACAGACGAATCGTCGTCTCGGATCTCCCATACACGCGTATCTGTCGAAAGTGTCTCCCCGAGCCCCGGCAAGTTGGATTCATGCCCAATTCTTGACATGCCACCTCCGCCCGTTACGCTCGTGTTGCAGTTGCACGGCAAAGCACCAAGAGGGGCGTGCGTTCAGTGATGCAGCCCCCGAGAGCCTGGGCGCGTTTATCGGTTGCTTGTTATGGTCGCTGCTTCCTTGTATCATACCTGATGCGCTTGGCCCACACGCTCGGCTGTAGCAGCCCGGCGCAGTTCACCGTTCCATTCACGCATTCCATTTGTGCTTATGGCAACTGAAAGCGCTTCCGCCGATTCGTTTCCGTTTCAGCAAGAGGTCGTGTGGACCCCCGACCCCGAGGTGGTCGCCGCCTCTAATCTTCAGCAGTTTATGGATGCGCAGGGCATTGCCTCGCTCGATGCGCTCCACACACAGGCCGCCAACGATGTCGGCTGGTTCTGGCAGGCGGTGCTCGACGACCTGGATATCGAGTTCTACACGCCGTACGATACCATCGTGGATCTGGAACGCGCCCCGCAGTTTCCCAAGTGGTGCGTGGGCGGCTCCATGAACATCGTGCACAACCTGCTCGATCGCTGGCAAGACACGCCCCGCGCCACGCAAGACGCCCTGCGCTGGGAAGGCGAAGACGGATCCACCCGCACGTATACCTACGCGGAACTCCACGCCGCCACCAACCGCTGCGCCAACATGCTGCGCGAGCGTGGCCTGGGCAAAGGCGATGCCATTGGCCTCTACATGCCCATGACGCCCGAAACCGTCATCGCATTCCTGGCCATCGCCAAAATCGGTGCCATTATCTGTCCGCTCTTTAGCGGATACGGACCGGGCGCCATTATCACCCGGTTGCAGGGAGCCAGCGCCAAAGCGCTCTTCACGGCCGATGGCTTCCACCGCCGCGACAAACTCATTCGCATGAAAGAAACGGCGGATGAAGCCCTCCAGGAATGCCCCTCCGTCGAGCACGTCATCGTCACGCAGCACGCCGGGCGGAGCGACACCCCCATGCACAACGAGCGCGATGTGTTCTGGGACGAGGTGGTGCCGTCGCAGTCCGACAAAGCCCGCACCGAACGCACCGACGCCGAGGATCCGGTCATGCTCATCTACACGAGCGGCACCACCGGCGCGCCGAAAGGGGCCGTACACACGCACTGCGGCTTTCCCATCAAGGGTGCCCAGGACATGTACCATTGCATGGACTTAAAGCCCGGCGAAACCATGTACTGGATGAGCGACATGGGCTGGATGATGGGGCCCTGGCTCGTCTTTGGCACGCTCACCATCGGCGCCACCATGGTGCTTTACGACGGCGCCCCCGACTATCCCGGCCCCGACCGCCTCTGGCAACTGGTCGAGGACCACGACGTCACCCATCTTGGCATCTCGCCCACACTCATCCGCGCGCTCAAGACCCACGGCCCCGAGCCCGTCAACAAGCACGACCTGTCGGGACTGCGTGCAGTGGGATCCACGGGGAGTCCGTGGGATCCGGAGTCGTGGATGTGGTGCTTTGAAACGGTCCTGAACGGCGAGAAACCGATTCTCAACTACAGCGGCGGCACCGAAATCTCGGGCGGCATCCTGTGCGGCAACTTCTTGCAGCCCCTCAAGCCGTGTGCCTTCAGCGGTCCCGTACCCGGTATGGATGCCGATGTCGTGGACGCCACCGGCGACCCGGTACAGGGCGAGGTCGGCGAACTGGTGATCCGGAAGCCCTGGATTGGCATGACGCGCAGCTTCTGGGATGGCGAGGAGCGCTACCTGAACGCCTACTGGCGCCGCTTCGAGGACATCTGGGTGCATGGCGACTTTGCGGCTATCGACGAAGACGGCCTCTGGTACATCCTGGGCCGCTCCGACGACACAATCAACGTGGCGGGCAAACGCCTGGGCCCTGCCGAAGTCGAGGCCCTCGTGAACGCGCATCCCGATATTGCCGAAAGCGCCGCCGTGGGCATCCCCCACGAGGTGAAAGGGCAAGCTGTAATCGTCTTTGCCGTGCCGCAGCATGTCGACAAAGCCGACGAGTCGCTGCGCGCCGCGCTGATGGAGCGCATTATCGACGCTCTCGGCAAGCCCTTAAAGCCGGAGGCGATTCAGTTCTGCACGGCGCTGCCCAAAACGCGAAACGCCAAGGTCATGCGACGTGTCATCCGCGCCGCGTATCTCGACGAGCCACTCGGCGACACTAGCAGCCTGGAGGATCCGGCCACCGTACGCGCAATCGAAAACGCGTGGTAGCAGCGCGCAGGCGTCACGCAGGCTGTGACTCTGTCATGCCGCGGTGTGTATTCGTAACATTTGATATACAACTGCTGCATGGCATCTGCTGCAAGCATCCACTGCTCAGGTAGCGCGTAGGGCTGCTCGTGAATAACAAAAGCGAGCAGGAGGTATCCAGATGGCAGGCATACACATAGCTCACATAGCTGGCGTGCCCATCTGACCCAGCCTGGGTTGCCCCCAATGCTTTCGCGCCTTCTGTTCACTGGACGCCCTTATCACGCCCATCACGCCCATCACGCCTGCGCGCCGCCTGGCCGTGCGATCTGCTTATGACCAATGTCCCTTCCGACCGCAATCCCAACGACGGCCAGCCGCGCCCCTCGTACCAACGCATCGACGTGCCGCGCTCCGATGCCGAAGTCAAGGACCTGCTTCAGCGCACCATTGAGGCGGCCAACAACTCGGTAGTCGTTACCGACATGCGACAGCCCGATAACCCCATCATCTACGTGAACCAGGGGTTCAAAGCGCTTACCGGATACGACGAAGATGAGATTCTGGGTCGCAACTGCCGCTTCTTGCAGCGGAACCCCGACGGCACCATGGACAACGACCAGGCCGCTGTACGCGCGATTCGCGAGGCCGTCCGAAAAGGCCGGTATGCACGCGTCGTGCTGCGCAACTATCGGAAGTCGGGCGAGATGTTTTGGAATGAACTTTACCTCACGCCCATCGAAGATGACAACGGCGACGTGCGCTACTTTGTGGGCGTGCAGAACGACATCACCGAGCGCGTGGAGCTCAACCAATCGCTGGAACGGCGCGTGGAGCAGCGCACGAGCACCCTCAAGGAGCAGCGCGACGAGCTGGAGCATGCCAAAGAGCGCGCCGAGGCCGCCAATCGCGCCAAGTCCGTGTTTCTGGCTAACATGAGCCACGAAATTCGCACTCCGCTCACCGCCATTCTGGGCCTGGCCGACGTGATCCGCGCCAAGAGCACCGACGACACGTTCGAGGAGCACATTTCCCGCATCAAAGCGGCGGGTAGCCGCCTCATGGACACGCTGTCGTCGCTCCTTACGCTGGCGCGCATCGAAGCCGGCTCGATGGATATGGAGCTGGAACCGGCCACCGTGGTCGACGTGGCGCTGGAGGTGACCGAGCTCTTCCGCAGCAATGCCGAGGAGAACAACCTCTCGCTGGACTTCCACGTCACGCCCGATGCCCGCGACGCGGTCGCGCAGCTCGATGCCGGAGCGCTCAACAGCGCCCTGCAGAACCTCATCTCCAACGCTGTTAAGTTTACGGATTCCGGGCGCGTCGAGGTGCGGGTGTACACCACCACCCACGACGGCGTGCCCTATGTGGCCGTGGATGTGGAGGACACTGGCGTAGGCATCAGCGAAACGTTCAAACCGTTCTTATTTGAGAGCTTCAGCCAGGAATCGGACGGCCTGACGCGCGAGTTTGACGGCTCGGGGCTGGGCCTGGCCATCACGAAGCAGCTTGTGGAAGCTATGAACGGCATCATCACCGTCGATTCCGTGATCGATGTGGGCAGCACGTTTACGATTGCTCTCCCGCGTGCTAACGGGCATGAGGAACCTGCCCAGGAGGCCCCTGGCACGTGTCCCATCGACGCTCGCAACGCACACATCCACCTGGTTGAGGACAACGACAATACCGTTTTTCTTATCAAAAACCTGCTGGGAGATCAGGTTGACCTTTCCGTATCGCTTAACGCATCGGATGCCGTGCAGCGTGCCCAGAACGAAGACTTCGACCTTTTCCTCATTGACATCAATCTGGGATCGGGGGGAAGTGGTGTGGATGCGCTGCGACGGTTGCGCGGGATGAAGCGTCATGCCAACACGCCCGCCGTAGCCGTCACTGCCGTAGCCATGCCCGGCGATCACGACAAGCTCCTCAATCAGGGCTTCGACGACTACCTCGCCAAGCCGTTCGAAGCCGGTGCCCTCATCGAGATGGTGAACCGGCACTTGGGAGCGTGAGCGCGTGCCTCAACGCATCTATCGGAGGTACCGACTTTGCTTTGAGTCTCCGGCTACCGGATCGTCATCACGAGGTAGTGCTCTTTCAACCCTCATTTTGATGGTTGCCCGGGCATCATCCCCCAACGGAGCCTGTCATGGTGAGCACGCAACGGGCCCTGCCCTTCGCATTCCCCTAACGCTATTTGGGAGTGGTTGAGCTCTACGTGATTGCTGAACGCATCCATCCATCAGGAGATGGATCCCAGATCGTCTGCGGACT
>NZ_JAWOAR010000036.1:0-4535 GCF_046498435.1 Longimonas sp.
CATCGGGAAGCCCCTGTTGTGCACCTAATGTGTCTTTAGGAGCTAACGTACGCGCATCGTAGCGCTCAATGATGCGGCCCCGCGTGGCGTAGACATCGGTGCCATGTACGGACAGATACGTAGGGTCGCCCAGATCGGTAGCCAGCGGCTCCTCTGCCATACGCCGCGTGCTATCAGGGTCCATCCAGTACACGGCTTCGTCGTGGAGCGCAAACACGCGCCCGTTCTCGGCGATGCGCAGCGTGTACCAGTACGCACCGGGCTCGCCGGTGGGACCGCCCGACACAAAGTCGACTGTGCCATCATCGTGAAGCACGCCGGGTCCGTGCCGCCCGTCAACCACCCAGGTGGTCCCGTCGGGATGTACCTCCGCATTGAAGACGCCCGCCCCGATCGTGGTGGACTCCTCCTCGTCGAGCGGCGTCTGGATGTCGTATCCATACGGCTGCCGTGTGGGGTCCTCGTCCCCCGGCGTCCACGTCCACATCGCCGTGCGCGTCAAGAATCGCGTGGTGTCGGGCCCGGGCAGAATGCGCTGAACGAGTTCATCACCGAAGTCGACCACCTGCTCCACGCTATCGCCGCGCACGCGTACGGCATCCCCCACGGAGGCAGCCACCCACACCGCACTGGAATCGGCAGGCTGGATGTCGCTCACGTAGACCGTACCGATTTTTTCCGGCATGGGCACCGAGCGAAAGGTGTGCCCATCAAACACCGAAAGGCTTGTCTCGGTGCCAATCCAGAGCTGTTCGTTGTCGGTCTGCGCAAGCGCCGTAATGGCCCGGTCGGCCAACCCCTCATAGGCTGTAAACCGGTGATAGGGGACGTTGTCCTGCGCGTAAGCTGCTGGAGGCGAACTACTCCATAATGTAACCTGAAGTGCTGAAACAATCAGCAGGATACGTACAATAGTCGGCATAGCAGAGGGCACAGCCTGCCGATCTCAGCAGAACGCCGAACGCGCGTTCATCTTCTTTGCGTCTCACTTTCTACGTAATTGCGTCCGCGGCGCTCACTAAGACAGGGGCCGATAGGCATGTAGGGGACATAACTGTAGGGGACCAGGGGGGACATTCATCCCGGGAGTTTACATGGGATGAGGATGAACTTTCACTTTACTAATTAGCGCAATCGATTGCAAACATGTAATTATACCAAACTCCGCATGCTTCGTTGGGGGGGAAGGATGGAGGTATGGAAGCGTGAATGTACAGTACACGACAAAACCTGAGCGAGCCTTCACAGAACCAGCATTCCCGATCCCCCGGCGCGTCATTCCGATACCGACAGCCGTCGGCAGAGGAATCGCTCCGGAATGGACGGAATCAGACCAGAGGAAAACAGCGATCAGCCCTTGGTTCCGCTAACCTCAAAGAGATTCCCGCACCGGATGACCTGTTGGCCCCTTCGCAGAACAGGCATGACCTACGGCCCCGAACCATGCGCCCGGTACTCGGCTTATCCCTCCAACAACTGCCCGGCGGCTACACCTGCTTCAGATCCTTGAGATTCGCACGCAGGCGCTTCAGTTCGGCAGTGACGTCACGCTTTTTCTGGCGTTCGCGCTCCACCACATCGTCGGGCGCTTTGGTCACGAATTGATCATTCTGCAGCTTGCCCTCCACACTCTTCAGAAAGCCCTCTTTCTCGGCGATGGTCGCCTTCAGGCGCTCGCGCTCCTTGTCGAGGTCGATCATCCCTTTTAGCGGCACAAACACCTCGCTGTCTTCCACCACGACCGATGCGCTGGCGGTAGGCTTCTCCAGATCATGGCCCACGGTCAGGTCTGTGACGCGTGCCAGTTGCTCGAAGTAGTCCGGATACGCCTGCATTGCCGCGGCGCGGTCGGTGGCCGTTTCTGGCAGACTGATAACGGCGCTTACCTCGGTTCCAGCCCCCACCCCGTAATCGCTCTTGATGCTGCGGATGCCCGAAATCAGTTCTTGCAGATGCGCAAAGGTGTCGTGCGTGGCCGCATCGTGGGGAATCGCATCGGCGGTCGGCCAGTCGGAGACAATGCACGCGTCGCCTTCCTCACGCGGACGCACCTTCCACCACAGCTCTTCGGTCACGAAGGGCATGAAGGGATGCAGCAGTTGGAGCAGCGTCTCGAAGATCGACGCAGCGCGGGCAATCACCTGCTCATCCATCGATTCGCCGTACGGCGGCTTGATGAGCTCCAGGTACCAGTCGCAGTAGTCGCGCCAGAACACGTCGTAGACAATGGACACGGCTTCGTTGAGACGGTAGCGGCTGAGCGCGTCCTCAATGTCGCCAATCGCGGTGTGCAGGCGGTGCAGCATCCACTGCTCCACCATCTCCAGCTCCTCGAAATCGCGCCCATCGGTGTAGGTGCGCATGGGATGCCCCTGCGCATCTGTCTCCATAAACTGCCCGAAGACGTTGTAGGCGTTCCAGATCTTGTTGGCGAAGTTGCGGCCCATCTCGAACTTCGACGGCGCCAGCTTGATGTCCTGGCCCTGCGCACAGAGCAGCGTGAGGGTGAAGCGCGTCGCATCCGCCCCGTACTGATCGACCATTTCGAGCGGATCGATGCCGTTGCCAAGGCTCTTCGACATCCAGCGACCCTGCTCGTCTTTCACCATGCCGGTGATGAAGATCTCCGTGAACGGCGGCTTGCCGGTGAAGTGATAGCCCGCCATCACCATGCGGGCAATCCAGAAGAAGAGGATGTCGTAGCCCGACACCAGCACATCGGTCGGGTAGAACGTCTTGAGGGCGTCGGTGTCATCGGGCCAGCCGAGCGAGGCAAACGGCGCGAGCCACGACGAGAACCACGTGTCGAGCACGTCTTCGTCTTGCACCATCTCCTCGTCGTTGTCGGGACGGTCTACGCTCACCACGTAGCCGCGCTCCGGGTCGGGATTGCCGTCGTCGTCGGTGTAGTACCACACCGGAATCTGATGCCCCCACCAAAGCTGCCGCGAGATGCACCAGTCGCGGATGTTCTCCATCCAGCGGAAGTACTCGTTCTCCCAGCGCTTCGGGTGAAAGGTGATCGTGCCGTCGCGCACCGCTTCGATGGCAGGCTCGGCAAGCGGCTCCATCTCCACAAACCACTGCCGCGAAATGAGCGGCTCGATGACCGCGCCCGAGCGGTCGGAGACGGGCACGTTGATCGTGTGCTCTTCGACATCGGCAAGGAGCCCGTCGGCATCAAGATCGGCCACGATCTTATCGCGTGCGGCAAAGCGGTCGAGCCCCTCGTACGGACCGCCGTTGGCGTTGATGGTGCCGTTGGGGTTCATCACATTGATGGTGTCGAGGTCGTGACGCTCCCCGATCTCGAAGTCGTTTTCGTCGTGCGCAGGCGTCACCTTCAGCGCGCCGGTGCCAAACTCGCTGTCGATGTATTCGTCAGCAATGATCGGAATCTCGCGGTCGAGCACCGGTACGCGGGCGGTCTGTCCCACCAGGTGCTGGTAGCGTTCATCGTCGGGATGCACCGCCAGCGCCGTATCCCCCAGAATGGTTTCGGGCCGCGTGGTGGCAATGGTGACGTAGTCGGGCTCGCCGTCGGTAACGAGCGGGTAGCGCACATGCCACAGGTGCCCGGCGCGCTCTTCGTTGTTGACCTCCTCATCCGAGAGCGCGGTTTCGTTGGCCGGATCCCAGTTCACGAGGTAGTCGCCCCGGTAGATGAGGCCGTCCTCGTAGAGCTGCACAAAGACCTCCTGCACCGCCCGCGAGAAGTCTTCATCCATCGTAAAGTAGCTGCGCTCCCAGTCGCACGAGTCGCCCAGGGTGCGCTTCTGCCGCAGGATAATGTCGCCGTACTCCTTTTTCCACGCGTACACGCGCTCCACGAACGCCTCGCGGCCCAGGTCGTGGCGCGTCAGGTCGTCTTCCTCTGCAATCTTGCGCTCCACCACATTCTGCGTGGCAATGCCCGCATGGTCGAGGCCCGGCATCCAGAGCGTTTCGTCGCCTTTCATGCGGTGGATGCGGGTGAGCGCATCCTGAATCGAATCTTGCAGCGCATGGCCGATGTGCAGCCGCCCGGTCACATTCGGCGGCGGCATCGTGATGCTGTACGACGACGCCTCCGGATCGTCGTTGGCCTTAAAGAAGTCGTTCTCCTCCCAGTATCGGTACCACTTGTCTTCGATCTGCGAGGGGTCATAGACGGTAGAGGCGGGGCCTGTGTCCGATTCGGCCATAGGGATGCAGGGGTTGGTGAGCGGCAGCGGCGGTTCATCGCATACGTGCGGGCGTCGTGGACGCATGCACATCCTGTAATGTAGCACGCATGCAGTACAATGCGCAGTGTAGCGATGCCACGCCGAAGGGTTTCCCTCTGATTTTTACAGGATGCCCCCACCGATGCGGGAGCATGTTACCACGAACGGAAACCGACTATGCTGTTAAATACCCAAGAAGCGTAATGTACAGCGCCAGCAAGCCTGCCCCCCAGGCCATGCGTAAAGTTATCAGGTGCTCAAGATCTGCCCGCATTGCCTCGAAGCGCGTGTTCATTGTCTGCTCCAGCCCACTTATACGTTCATTCATTG
>NZ_JAWOAR010000040.1:0-7995 GCF_046498435.1 Longimonas sp.
CCTGAGTGGTGCGTCGCGAGGCGTCTCACCACCTCATGCCCCCCCAGTCGCTTATGCGACAGAGCAGCGGCATCGCTTTCCAGCTGGTCATCCTGAGATGCTTCACTGCGTTCAGCATGACTGAAGAGGAAAGAAAACCTCATACTACCAGGCTATTGTTCGCGCCCTTAAGTCATCCTGACGCCCTTGGGAAGAAGGATCTCAACGCCACCCCCACACATTCAGCACGCTCTGCCGTCTCCAGCACCTCCTGGATTTCGGAGAGCGGGGTAAGACGGTTCCCCTCCTGTTTGACTCTTTTCTTGTTCTCATGCAGCGCAGGGCTGTTGCCGAACGTGTCGAACTGCATCTTATCCTCCGACAAGGTGCTGCGAGCTTTACCTGCGCGATGACACGCCTGCGTGGGGCGAATCGGTTCGCGGAGCGCGGATCGTTACGGGTGTAACACGCGATGCTTTGCATCCACAAAACCCATCGTGCATATGTATATGCAGATTGGCTCTTTTCATTAGCAAACTGGCAACGCATGGCTTCTGAACGATTGACGTTTACCAACGACCGTGGCGACGAACTGGCAGCGCGCCTGGAACGTCCGGATGGCCCCCCAACGGCGTACGCGCTGTTTGCGCACTGCTTTACCTGCTCGAAAGATCTTCGGGCGGCACGCACGATCAGCAAGGCGCTGTGCGATCGTGGGTTTGCGGTGCTGCGCTTTGACTTTACAGGACTGGGCGAGAGCGAGGGCGATTTTGCGGATACCAACTTTTCCTCGAATGCGCAGGACCTGGTGGCAGCAGCCCATTTTCTGGATGCGCAATATGAAGCACCGTCTCTGCTGATTGGCCATTCGTTGGGCGGGGCGGCGGTGCTGCAGGCGGCGCACGACATGCCCTCGGTGCAGGCGATTGCTACCATTGGGGCACCGGCAGAGCCCTCGCATGTGATGCAGTTACTTGATGACGAGATCGACACCATTCAGTCCGAAGGCGAGGCGTCGGTGACGCTGGCCGGGCGGTCGTTTACCATCAAGAAGCAATTTCTGGACGATCTGGAGGCGCAGCACATGCGCGATACGATTGGCGATCTTGATCGTCCGCTCATGATTTTTCACAGCCCGGTGGATCAGACGGTGGGCGTGGAGAACGCAGCGGCTATCTACCAGGCAGCGAAGCACCCGAAGAGCTACGTTTCGCTCGACCAGGCCGATCACCTACTCACCAATCCCGACGATGCGACGTATGTGGCGCATGTCATCTCGGCGCTGGCCGTGCGCTATCTGGATGCGAAATCGGTGGCTACGCCCCCTGATGACGCACCTGGCGATGCGGATGCTCCGGAATCGGGCGTGACGGCAACAACAGGCACCGAGGGCTACCGCACAGAGATGCAGGCGCGGCATCATGCGCTTGTCGGCGACGAGCCCGCGTCGTTGGGTGGCGAAGATACGGGCCCCACACCGTACGAGTACCTGAGCGCGGGCCTGGCATCCTGTACGACCATGACGCTTCAGATGTATGCCCGCCGCAAAGACTGGCCGCTCGAAAAGGCGCATGTAGAGGTGCAGCACAATAAGATCCATGCCAAGGACTGCGACAACTGCGAAACGGAGTCGGGCAAGATCGATCGCTTCACGCGCACGGTGACGGTCGAGGGCGACCTTTCGGATGAGCAGCGCGCTCGCCTACTCGAAATCGCGAACAAGTGCCCGGTGCACCGCACGCTCCACAGCGAAATCAACGTGGTGACGACAGCTGCGGAGCTGGCGTAGCCGTGTTGAAGACGGTTTTCGTGCTCACTACGCATACAGCAGTGCGACTCAGGGCCATTGGCTGCCGGGTCGCCCTCACGCCCCTAACACGCCCTTTCCGTCGTGAACATGCCCTTTTGCTCCCAGATTGCCCGTGCTCAGACCGATAACATGGCTGGCCCCCCTACCGAGGCGGCGCACTGGCTGCTCATCGAAGACCCATCGCCGTGGGCGCGCCAGGCGGTGGAAGGGGCTGCGTGGTATCCGGAAATCGCCAATGCTGTGCAGCAGTGGCGCGCCGCTGTGCCTGACTTGCGTATCCAGCTGATTCGCCGCCGGCTTACTACGTGGGATGTGCGCGGGTCTATCCGCTGCTTCGTAGTACGTGCCGGATGCAACCCGGCTGTGCACGCCCGCCGCGTATCCCATTACACCGATCTGGCTGCACTCGACGTGCCCAGTCTGCTTCAGCGCGGCCCGTTGACTCTGCCCGCGGCCCCGCTCGTGCTAACCTGCACCAACGGGCGGCGCGACGCCTGCTGCGCTAAGTGGGGGCGTCCGGTGGCCGCAGCGGCCCGCCAGGCGCATCCCGAAGGCGCGTGGCAGACCTCGCATTTGGGTGGACATCGGTTTGCGCCCACTGTGTTGGTGCTGCCTGCGGGCATGCACTATGGGTGGGTGGAGGCCGAGGCCATACCTACAGTGGTTGCCGCGCACCAGGCAGACACGGTGTACGACGTGTCGCATTGTCGCGGACGTGTCACGCAGCCGCGCCCGGTGCAGGCTGCGTGCGTTGCGTTGCGGAAGCGTCTACGCTGCACCGCCGTGGATGATGGCACCGGGCAGGTTGTGGCGCATCCGCACGACAGGGTGTGGCAGGTGGCTGTGCAGATGCAGGGCCGCACGCACCGGGCACGCGTGTTAGCGCAGCCGGGCCCCGCATTTCAGCACAGTTGCCAGAGCGACGCCCCGAAGCCCAGCACCCGGTGGCAGGTTGTGTGGAGGTAGTGCAGCGTCAACAGTCATGCTGATGATCAATCCGCCGCGGTTTTTACTCAAGAGCGTTGTTGTAGGTCGAGGAGTGCGACGGGTCGAGTTGGGTGAGGGTGCGGCGCGCTTGCTGGCGGACGGAGCTTCCCCGAAAGAGGGCGGCCAGTTCCTCAAACTTTGAGGAGAAGAAGTGATCGAGGACGTATGTGCTTCCGACTCGGTCTTCAAGCGTTTCCAGGTCACTCAGCACCGCCATAGCCTCTTCGCGTGCGCCCTCGGGGTCATCCACAAAATGATCGAGCACGTCGTAGTGGTACCGAAACATGATGTCGCGCAGGGGGCGGTGTTGGCTGTCGAGCAGTTCATCGATAAAATCGGCGCGGCTACGGTCTGACCCGAATGATTCCCACCCGGTGCTGCTGGGGTCAGACCGAGCCCGTTCTGCGATGGCGCGGCTCTGCTCCAGGTAGGCCGTTCCCCCTCGCTCGCCGAACGTGTCGAAGTCCATGCCTAAAATGAGAAAGGCGTAGAAGTCAAGCACCGAAGCGAGCGGATCGTAGCGGTTCAGGTTATGCACTAAACTTTCGCCTCGGCTGTAGCTAAACTCCCATTTGGGATCGTTGAGGCGCAGTACTGGAGAGGACTGGGCTGTGCGAAAAATGGGCCGCCGGGCCGACACGACCAGCCGTGCTTCGTAGTCACCAGCAGAAGGTTCATCTTCGATGATGACCTGCAGGCTGCATCCAATGCGCTCGCTATCGGCCACGCGGTGCGGCGTCCAGGAGCGTGTATTCAGGTAGGCCTCGATTCGGTCTTCGAGATCGTCGAGCACTGACGTGTCGGTTCCTGAAATCTGTGAGTAGTCCAGCTGCACGCGGCAACTCAACTCTTGCGCCGGACTGATAGGTGCTACGCTTGCCCATCCTACAACGACGAGGGCAATAAGCTGCAATATCCGCCCGATACCAGGCCCGGACGACGCCGCTGCACGTAGATGCACAGAACGAGACGTGTGTGCTGCGTCTTGCATATATCTTCAATACGCTGTATGATACTACACATTCATTTCATGGAACGCGTTTTCTGTGCGTTCAGATCCGGTTTAGAACAGTCTATACGTTGGCTATGCGCATTCTACTGAATCTTCGGCTCCTTCTTTTTTCTGTGGTGCTCGTTACGGTTTTTGCCGCTCCGATGCGGGGGCACACTCAATCTTTGTTCGACATGCGGGGTTCCACGCAGAGTACGGGCCTGGCGCATGCAACGACTGCGCGCCCTGGGCTTGTAGGACTGCACCTGAACCCGGCTTCGTGGGCGGGGCTTAACGCGCGCGCTGCTGCGGTCTATGCTGGGCAGATGTACGGATTGCCCGAGTTGCGTCATGGAGCGCTAAGCCTGCACGAACCCGTGTGGGGCACGACGTTGTCGGGCGGAAGCAGCACGTTTGGATTTGAAGACTATCGCGAAACGCACCTGTCGCTGGGGGCTGCTCGAGCATTTCAGTTGGGCACGGCCCGCTCGCTCCACCTGGGGGTTGCGGTCCGCTACTATCATGTGGCAGTGGAACGCTTTGGCAACGCGCACACCGTGGGACTGCATCTGGGCACCATCATGCAGGTGCTGCCGCTGATTCATGTGGGCATCCACGCCACGAACGTAAACCAGCCACGGTGGACCGGCGATACGCCGCTGCCCCGTACGCTTAGCGTGGGCGCCGCCTATGACCTTTCTGAGCGCGTTGACCTGAGCGCAGATCTGTTCAAAGACCTTGACTTTCCGCTTCGGTTTCGTACGGGCGTTGAGGCCACGATCATCCCCCTGCTTGTTCTGCGTGGTGGGATGCAGACGGCCCCTTCCGAGTTTGCGCTGGGCGTGGGGCTACGTCGGGGCGCGCTGCGGGTGGGGGTAGCTGCCGAGCAGCACTGGGAGTTGGGCTGGTCGCCTGCCGCCGATGTACGCGTGCAGTGGTGACCTCCGGCCTGCTGCGTTGTATGCTGCTTCTCTTCGTGTTAGATGCCCATCGTTATGAATGTGCGATCATTGTCTCGTTTCCTATCGCTGCTGCTGCTTTCAGGCGTCGTGCTCTCCGTATTGCGCTTCCACAGCGTAGAGCGGGCCAGCGCGGCTCCGGCTTCGCGTGGAGGCGCGCTTCCTCTGCGTTCCGATACGACCGATGCGTGGGCGCATCTGTTGCCCTACCTTGATGACGAACCCCACCCTGACGTGCTGACGCGCTGGCAGACGTGGATGGATGATCCGCTCGACCTGAACACCGCCTCGGCCGATCGGCTACAGCAGTTGCCGGGCGTTAGCCTTCGCCAGGCGCTCCAGATCGTGTCGTACCGCGGTACCCATGGGCCGTTTGCGGACGTTGCAGCGCTCCAGCAGGTCCCCACGCTCTCTACCCGAACGTACCGCATGGTGGCCCCTTTCGTGCAGGTTCGCCCCGATGCTGAGGAAGCGTCCACGTCTGCTCGCGAGGCTGCTCCGTGGTGGCGGCACGACTGGCACATGCAGGGCTTGCTCCGCGCTGGGCGCCGCATTGAGCGGGCGCGGGGCTACACGGGCCGCACCGATGTGCCGTATCTGGGCTCGCCCTACCGCTCGGTGCTGCGCCTGCGTGCCTGGAACGCGCATCTCGACATGGGCCTGACCACCGACAAACGCCCGGGCGAGCCGCTCCAGTGGGATCCAACCACCCGCCAGTATGGAGCCGACCACCTCGTGGGATACCTCCGCCTGCGCGACCGGGGCCGCCTGCGCCAGCTGGTGGTGGGGAGCTATCAGGCGGCTTTTGGGCACGGCCTGGCGCTGTGGACGGGCGCGCGCTTTGCTTCGGCGTATGGAACGCCACAGACGCTTCTGCGCCACGGTAGCGGGGTCCGCGCCTATCGCGGCACGAATCCGCACTCGTATTTTCGGGGCGTGGGCGCTACCGTGCGCATTACTCCTCAGGTGGATGCGACGGCTTTTGTGTCGCACCGCAATCGGGATGCCACCCTCGATACGCTTCAGCATGCATCGGACATTGTAGCTCGGTCGCTGCGTAGTACCTCGCTTCGGCGCACAACCACCGAGCGCCAGTACCGACGCGTGCTTCCAACGACGCATGTCGGCGGACAGGTGCAGTGGCAGGCGGCCGGGCTTCGGGTCGGACTGCTGGGCCTCTATGCGCGCTTTGGGCATCCGCTTGTGCCTTCGTTGCGTCCCGACACGCGTCACGATTTTGCCGGGCAATGGACAACGCACTGGAGTCTGGCTGCCCACTACACCCTCTCTGAAAATCTTACATTGGTCGGCGAGGGGGCCCTTACGGGTCCAGAGGGGCGTGCAGCGGTGCTGGGTGCGCATGCCGACATTGGGCGGGCGGCTACGCTGGTCGTGCGGGGGTATGCCATGCATCGTCGTTACGATGCGCTCGACATGGGCAGCCTACCGGGCAGCGGCGGCGCGGGCTCGCAGGGGGCCGAAACCCGACTCGCGCTTACGGTGCATCCGCACTGGACGCTGTACGGCGCGCTTCAGCAGACGTACACGCGCAACCCGCAGTTTCGTACCACTCGCCCTGAAGTGGCCACGCGCGCATCTGCCGCTGTGCACTACGACCCGCACACGCAGTTGCATCTGCGCCTGCAAGGGCAGTGGCGCACCCGCGATCATCGGCAATCCACCACGTATCCCTATGGTCCTACCGTGCCTGTGCATAGCATGCGCACCCAACACAACGTGCGCACCCACTTGCGATATGCGTTCACCGAAACATTGCGCTTTGACACCCGCGCCGCCTGGACGTACGTACAGCAGCCCGACGGCTCGGAAACAGGGACACTTTTATGGGTTGAAACCGGCTACGCGCCGCTTGCACGCCTTTCGACGAATATGCGATGGACCCTCTTCGGCACCGACAGCTTCGAGAGCCGCTTGTTTGCCTACGAGCCGGATGTCCGATATGGATTCAGCGTTCCGGCGTTATTTGAGCACGGGCAGCGCGCTCACGTTCTGGTCCGCCTCGATTTGACATCGGCGGTGCATCTTGAAGCCAAGTACAGCGTTACGGCATATACCAACCGCGATGTCATTGGCCAAGGTCGCGACCAGATTGACAGCTCGCGCGTGCGCAACTGGCGCCTCCAACTGCGTTGGACGCTATAGCGCGTCTGCCCACTGCAATGCCCCTGCTTGGATCAGGGGCTCGGGAGACGGCGCCTTCCCTTTGCCTCATGCTACCGTACTATCATGTCTGATACTGTACCTGCTGTTCTTGTTGTGGAAGACAATGCGGAAACGCAGTTACTCCTGGACTACATTTGAAAAAGAAGATACTTTAAAAAAGTTTTTACCAGACAATATCCAAACTGATCAACATGGGAATTATTTTATAAAAATAGGGGAAAGTAAAACCGTATTTTGTTCTCATCTTGATGTATATAGTAAAAAATATGAGAGAGTTTTCCATATCATAGAAGAGGGCGGTTTCATTACACCCAATGGTACTACGGTATTAGGAGGAGACGATAAAGCGGGTATGGTTATTATGATTAAAATGATTGAAAATAAAATACCAGGACTATATTACTTTTTCAGAGGAGAAGAAGGTGTAACTTCACCCACGGGTACATGGGGGTCTAGACAATCTTTAAAATCTAATTATGAAAAATTTAAAGATTATGATAGATGTATAGCTTTCGATAGAAAAGGGTTAGATTCTATAATAACAGAACAAACATATATCAAATGTTGTTCACCAGAATTTGCTGATGAATTAATTAAAGAATTCGGTAAAAATGGTTTAAAATACCAACAAGATCCTACGGGGTGGTGGTGTGATTCTGGTGTATTCATGGATACAATACCAGAGTGTACGAATATATCAGTAGGTTACTATAACGAACATACATAGGACGAGATACAGGATATAGATCATCTTGAAAAATTGGTAGATGTTTGTATAAAAACTAACTGGGAAAGTTTACCAACAAAAAGAGACCCAAAGGATTATGATTACGGGGTGGATGATTATGTGTTCGATAAGGAATATAAATGGCAAAAAATAAGTACCATAAATTCATACGATCCAAAAAAACATAAAACAAATAGTGATATATTCAGTCTAGTTGTAAATTTAATGGGATTTTTGGGATATGTAGTTCATAACGATGACATGTTTGAAGAGGCAGAAGAAATGTATTTCCAAAATTACGATTCTAATGACTTTTTAATAATTAAAATTATAGATAAGGATATCTATTTAACAGATG
>NZ_JAWOAR010000047.1:0-12861 GCF_046498435.1 Longimonas sp.
TTTCTATACCGGAGATATCGGGAACCTTGACGATGAAGGATTTTTAAAAATTACCGACCGTAAAAAAGAAATGTTTAAAACTTCGGGAGGTAAATATATTGCTCCCCAGGTTATTGAAAATAAGTTGAAAGAATCACCCCCGGATGCGGGGGTCCGCAAGGGCAAATGCTTGCGCGAGAAGCGATTGCGAAGGGCCGTGGTCTGAGAGCAAACTCGCGTTCTCTGCTGCCACGTACCGGTAGTGACCGGCTTTCCCCGCATTCTCCGAGTCGTCGAAAGTGGTCATGCCAAGTGCGTCAGCAAGAGTTGCTTCTACGTAACACGATGGAAGCGTAGGCGTCCCACGTGTGACAATGTTGCGTGCGACTGCCAAGATAGGATCTGCACCTTCATCTGGTTCTGGCATATGCCTCCATTGGACAGTGAAGGCACATGCACGATGGAGCACGTCTTCCCAGTGAACAACAGGTGATGTTAGCCCCCTGAGGTAGCTCTGTATAGCCTGTAGTTGATATCCAGCGCGGTGATGCGTTTGAGACATGGAGTAGGTCAACTGCAAGGAGAAGTTGGAGCGAAAAGATTTGTCTGTCTTGACAACTTAACTGTTCGAGCCTTCCATCTGCAAGGCGATTCGACTTTTTTGCTGGCCACTTGCTACCCGACTTGTCCGAGTAAACGACGATGCCAAACACGACTCACCCGAACGATCTCCTCAACCCCCAGGAGCAGAGGAGATACCAGTCATGCTCCCATTGCGTCAAAGCCAGCGGTGCTACACCCCGACCAGACTTTGACATTGAAAGACGCCGTGCCTTCGGGGTCGATGCCACCCAAGCGCCTCCTGATCTCTCTGGGGAGGCGGACGGCTACTCCCGCGTAGACTTTTATCTTGAGCAGATTATCGATCTCTACGAGACGCTTACCGAGTTGGGCGTCTCCTACTGGGTGAGGGATGGCTTTTACGCGAAGCAGAAGGTCTTCGATGCGGTGACGGGGTTGGGCGGCGATCTTATCACGCGGCTCCGCTCGGATGCGAATCTGCGCTACTTGTGTACTGGTCCTTGAAGCAAAAGCCCTGGCCGGCCCAAGCAGTACGACGGCAAAATTGACTGGGACGACCCCGGCGAACTCCGGCGCCGGTTCGACGAGGTGGGGCGTCTTCCAGGTCAGCCGTAGGTTCGGATCCTTACCACGGTAGCCAACAGCCCGCACTTTGGGCGCGATCTCCGCGTCGTACTTCTGCTCGGCCCAGATGGAGAGGAACAGGTCATTTTAGCCTACACCGATACCAGTCAACCCGCTGGCGAGGTGGTCCGGTACTACCACCCACGCTACCAGATTGAGTTTGTCATTCGCGATGCCAAGCAGCCCACGGGAATCACGCACTGCCAAGCCCGCAGCCAGGAGAAGCTCGACTTCCATCTGAACATGCCGGTGGCCACAGTGAACTTGCTTCGGCTCTTGGCCCACAAGAGCGCGTGTTCGAAGCGGACTTACCGCCGTCTCAACCTGCACGGACTATTGACACTGCCCTCTATTGGTGTGTCACACGTCAATGGTTGGGTAGCGCACGCGAATGAATGTCATGGAAGTCTACAAGGGATCCCGGATCAGCGGCGCCAGGGGCGCCTTGCCTGTCCTGAACTCGATTCAGGATCTGGATGACTATAAAGTGGGAGCCCATGCGTTAAAATGGGGGTCCATGCGTTACCCTATGAATCATCTGTGACACAGCACTACCTACGACTGACTCGCCTCGTAAAGAATGCGTTTCTCCTCTTCGCTGAGGGAGTCGTATCCCTTCTCACTGATCTTGTCGAGGATACGGTCCACCTCATCGGTGTTGCCGGAGGGGGTCGAGGACGACCGTTCGCTGCGTTGCGAGGAGCGACGGCCTGAGGACTCCTTAATGTCTGTCGAGGAGCCGGACGACGAGGAGCCGGCTTTCGGATCGCCGCCCAGCCACATCTCCAGGCGATCGAGCAGGCCTATTTGAGGCTTTGAGGACGAGCGTCCGCTGTGCGAAGAGCGGCTGCGTCGGCCTCTGGACGAGCGGTCCTCAAAGAAGACGCGCGCCCACGAGGTTACGTCGATGCCGCGCTGCCCGGCACGAGCACACAGAAATCCCGCCAGCGCCCCGCCCCAGTGGGCAGTTACGGCTACGCCCGACGACGAGAGTGCGAGCAGCGCATCAATGGCCAGGAAGCCCAGCACCAGGTAGAGCAGCTTCACGGTGCCCAGGAAAATGAGGGCCACCTTCTTGTAGGGGTAGAGAATGGCGACAGCCATAATGACGCCCAGCACGGCCCCGCTGGCCCCGTGGATCACGCTGTCGAAGAATAGCAAGCCGAGCAGAAGCGAGAGCACGCCGCCGCCCAGTCCGCCAAGGATGTACAGCGCCAGGAGCTCGTGGGGCCCATGCATGCGCTCGAACTCCTTACCAATCCAGTACAGCCAGAGCATGTTGAATGCGATGTGCAGCAGCCCAAAGAGGCCCGCCCCCAGGTGCAGGAAGTTGTAGGTAAGGAGTTGCCACGGCATGAGTACGGCGCCCGGCCACTCGGTATTGAGCGCCAGCACATTGTACACAAACCCATTTACGGGCTCGATCCATCGCAAAAACTGCCATGCCACATACAGCACGACGTTAATTGCGATGAGTGTGCGCAGCGCAACGGGTTGACGGCTATACCACGATTGAAACTGGTTCACGGCAGCAAGGTGGCCATTGGGATGCCAGAATGGATGGAAAAGCAGCGGCATGCCGCTCGGGCCTGCCGCTGCATAGCGTGTATACCCCGAACCCAGACCAAGGTTTTACAGCACGAGGCGTGCTGAACCGACAACGGCGGGGGATTGAAGAATGTTACCACCGCATCACGCGGTTGGGACGGGTGGGCAGTTTGCCACGCCAGTACTGAATCAGGAAAAAGCCGAATACCATACCGCCCAAGTGGGCAAAGTTGGCCACGCCGGCCTGCGTGCCCGAAATCCCCGTGTACAGCTCAAACACGCCGAGTCCAATGACGAGCCATTTGGCTTTGATGGGAAACAGGAAGTAGAGGTAGATGGGCTGGTTCGGAAACATCATGCCGAACGCCAGGAGCACGCCGTACACACCGCCCGAGGCCCCAATCGTGGGCACAGGGCTACTCACAAAGAGCAGATGCGTAAGGGCTGCGCCCACCACGCATACGAAGTAAAACGTAAGGAAGCGCTCCGAGCCCCACTTGTTTTCGATCTGCACCCCGAACATCCAAAGGATGAACATATTGAAGAGGATGTGCGGGAAATTGCCGTGCAGAAAGCTATACGTAACGAGTTGCCACGGCCAAAAACCGGGCACCTCGCCCTGGAAAAAGAGCGTCACGCCCTGGTCTGGCGCGCCCGGCGGATACAGCGCCATGTAGTTGAGTACTGTGGTAAGAGCGGCATCGGTAGAGAGCGTGGCCTCGGCCACCATCTGCGCCATAAACAGCAGCCCGTTTAAGATCAGCAGGTTCTTGATAACGGGCGGAAATACCGAAAACTGCTGCGGGGGGCGGTAGTAGTCTTGTCGTTGATTCATCAAGAGCCAGGGCCAAGCGAACGATCAGCGAGCGCGCAGCGATGTAAGAGATACATCATTCTGTCTGTACCGCCACAGTCCGCGCAAGGTTCGACACGGGATGCACAGGTATCTCGGCCTCTACTCTCTTCCGAATGCATCGACGATGTGATTCTTTTTGTGTCCGACATGCACTTAGGACGCGGCCCCGCCTCGGCCGACCGCGAGCAGGAGCGGGCCCTCATCGATTGCCTGCACGCGCACGCCAACGAGGCTACGCACCTGTATCTGCTCGGCGATGTGTTCGAGGCATATATTGAACACCGGGCCTACATCCCCAAACAGGGCATCCGCCTGATGGGCGAATTGGCGCGGTGGACTGCCCGCGGCCAACCGGTGTGTTATCTGCACGGCAACCACGACCCGTGGCACCTCGACTTTATGGATCGCGAGCTGGGCGTGCGTGTGGTCGAGGGACCATGGATGGCACATCACTACGGACAGCATATTCATCTGGCGCATGGCGACCGCGTGGCCTCTACCCATGGGCGATTAGGGCAATGGATGCGAGAGGCCATGCATCACCGTGGGGCCGTGGCCGCGTACCGAACGCTGCTCCCAGCCGACTGGGGGCTGGCCGCTGCACAATGGGTGAGTCGTTGCCTGCATGGTCCTGCCGATCAGGCGGTGGTGCAAGCCCTGCGCACTCATGCCGAGCATAGGCTTCGTACAACCTCTGCCCACGCTGTGCTCATGGGTCACAGCCACGTGCCTGAACTGCACGAGCACGACTATGGTGTTTATCTAAATACCGGCAACTGGTACGAAAAGCGGACGTTTGTTCGTTTGACTGCCGACCGGTGGATGCTCATGAAGTGGAACGGAACCGAGGCTCACCCAATTAGAACGGCTCCGGTGGATGCATCCACCGAACACGCAGGATCGTAATGCGACCCCTGCGATGCTACCGGCACGCGCTGCCATCGAGGCTGCTCGGCGGTGCGCTCATTGCACATGTACCTTCCCGAATGCGGACGCTTCATGTCAGATCAGTGGTCGTTTTCCGACGGCGAACTCCAAGAGTACTTCGACGATCCGGACGCGCGCAAACCGCAGCACGATTCTGCTGAAGGCGGCACGCCCTCTGCATCCCCCCAAGACGTTCCTGATGAGGACGCCCCGCCCAACCCCGAATCCGACTCGGAAGCGGTGTCGTGGACGGGCTGGGCCGGGCGCTGGATTGATGATCCGAGCATCGCGCAAGCGGCGTCGGTGGTAGGCGTCATTGCCGGAATTGGACTGGTCGGACTTCTTGCTCTTGTCATCCTGTTTGCGGCGCTTCGGTCCGACATCCCTTCCACGCAGCGTCTTGAAAACCCCTCGGTCGATCTGGCTACGGTGGCGTACACAGCCGACGGTGAGGAGTTGGCTCGCTATGCGCGGCAGAACCGGTCCTGGATGCCGTATGACAGCATCAACACGTCGGCAGTCAATGCGCTCGTGGCGACAGAAGATCATCGCTTCCGCCGCCATTGGGGGGTAGACTTGCAGGGTGTAGCTGCGGCGGCATTTAGCACGCTTACTGGCGATCTGCGCGGGGCTTCAACCATCTCGCAGCAACTGGCTCGCAACTTATACGACGAAGAAGTCGGACGCGAGATCACCATTCTGCGAAAGGTGCGCGAGATGATTACCGCTGTAGAGCTGGAGCAGCGCTACACCAAAACAGAAATCGTTGAGATGTACCTGAACACGGTAAGCTTCGGCTCCAATTCATTTGGCATTGAGGCGGCAGCGCGCACGTACTTCGGCAAATCGGCGAGCGAGCTTACGGTGCCCGAGGCGGCAACGCTTATCGGATTACTGAAAGGCACCACATACTACAACCCGGTGCGGAATCCCAAACATGCCCGCGATCGCCGCAACGTGGTAATGGGCCAGATGGCCAAGTACGGCATGATCTCCGACGAGGAACTGGCCGACTACCAAAACGAGCCGGTTGACGCGCGCTATCACTCTGCGGAACTCTACGCCAGCCTGGCGCCCTACTTTGCCGAGCACGTGCGTACCGAACTCCAGCGCATGACACGCGACCCTGAGCACCCACTGAACGCCTACGATATGTACGGCGACGGCTTGCGTGTGTACACGACCCTCGACAGCCAGATGCAAGAAGAGGCACAAGGATCCATCAGTACACAGATGGAGCGCCTGCAGGCCGTGGTCGACTACGAGTGGAGCAATGAGCGGTCGGGGGTTCTAAGCCGCGAGTTTGAGGAATACATGGAGCTCACTGCCGGAGACGATTATGAACCGTTCTCGTATTTCTGGTCGTCGAATACCAACCTCGTTAACGAGTACATCCGCGATACGCCGCATTATGACCGGTTAGTTGATGACGGATATGCAGACGAGGAGGCGCTCGACGAACTCCGTGCCAATGAGACTTTTGTGGATTCGCTGCGCACGCTGCGCACCCAGTTGGAAGCTGGCCTCGTATCGATGGATCCACGCACCGGACAGGTGAAGGCCTGGGTGGGCGGACGTGACTTTCGGAGCGAAAAGTATGACAAGGTCAGTATTGCCCGTCGCCAGCCGGGCTCCACCTTCAAGCCGTTTACCTACACTGCCGCCATCGACAACGGCTACTCGCCCTATGACACCTTCATCGACAGCACGTTCGTGTACGAAGATGTCGGGGCCGATACCACCTGGAGCCCAAACAACTTCAGCGGATACAGCGGTCAGGAGCTTACCATGACCCAGGCGCTGGCGCGCTCGCTGAACACGATTACCGCACGCATTGCCCTGGAGATTGGGCCCAGCACCATCGTCCAGTATGCTCGCCGCATGGGCATCACCAGCCCAATGGAGGCTGTGCCTGCCATTGCTCTGGGCACGAGCAACACCACTCTGCTCGAAATGGTAAATGCTTACGGCACGCTGGCTAACGGTGGACTGCGCTACACGCCGCAGACGATCTCGCGGGTCGAAGATCGGTTCGGTAACGTGCTGTGGGAGGCCAACACAGCGCCGCAAGAGGCGCTATCTGAACGCACTGCGTACACGGTCGTCGATATGATGCGCGGTGTGATCGACTTTGGCACCGCTCAGCGCATCCGCACGCAGTTCGATTTGGGCGACTACGACCTCGCTGGCAAAACCGGAACCACCCAGCGCGGAGCCGACGGCTGGTTCATCATGATGCATCCTGACCTGATAACCGGAGCTTGGGTCGGGTTCAACGACCAACGCATTACCTTCCGCTCCACAACCTGGGGACAGGGCGGACGCAATGCGCTCTTCCTGGTCGGCGATTACACCCGCCGCATCGCTGACATCGAAGATAGCCCGCTCACCAAGGATGCCACATTCCCTCTGGAAGAATACGCCTCCGATGAGTCTCCCGACGATGAGGATGAAGACGATGATCGTTTCGGATGGTAAGTCAATTGGCCTTTGGCCCCGTGCGGGGGGAGGGACGGACGAATGGGTCGAGGGATCGACGGTGTACTCTTCCCCCTCTCCACACGTCCCCCACACACCAACGACGCATGCAGTTGGGGTAAGTCGTAGTCTGAACCCAAATGAAGGCGGCCTTACATCATGCAGAGTCCTGCTTAATCACCGTTCGATGTAAAACGCCTTGCACCTCTATGCTTTGTATCGTAATATTTGGCCTACCCGCCGCTAAAATGTGAACGGCGGCGGCCTCGCTTCGTTAGTGCGAACCACACGCGCTGTGTATAGCTTTATTTGTTACATAACACGTGTAACCACAGTGGCCCTGGCGCTCCCTATGCATACACAAGCACACGCTGCTTTGTATGCTGCTCATCCATGCACATTGCAGTGTGGATGAACGTGAATGCCAAATGGCAGAATTGCGCCTGTGCCCTGTTTTCCTATCACCCATTTACCCGATTATAAGGACCCGTGGACATCCAATCGCGCACCGTAGATATTCCTCGCAAGGAGCGCACAACAAAGAGCGACGACCCGGTAGCTGTGTGGCCCCTTATTGAGGCCGCCCTCGATAAGATTGAGGCCGACGAGCCCACACGCGAAGCCGCCGAAGCAGCCATCGAATACAGTGATGGATGCGCCGTGCTGGCCAACTACCTGAATAGCCAGGCGAAACGCGTACACAAAATGGACTACCGATTCAAAGTCCCGCTTTTGGTGCTCGGCGCTGAACTGGCCCGCGAAGACGATGGGGCTGAAACCATCTACGATCCGGAAGAGGGCGCTATCTACTTCGAGACCGACGACCACCAGTTCTCGTTTCATGTCTATAAAGACTGGACCGTTGACTGGGAGCAAGTGGCCGACTACGTCGAATCCGGCTACGAATGGATTGGCGTAGACAACCAGGTCTGGGCGCTCGACTGGCTCATGGATTATCTCGAAGTGCCTACCGATCAATACATGGTCGACGATGGCGACGATGATGATACCGAGCACTTCAGTCGCATCTAATGATCTAATCATTGTACGCGTGATCATTGTACGCGTGATCATTGTACGCGTGTGCCCGGATGCGCCAATGGCGCATCCGACAAGCACCAAATCTACCCACCAAGTGGGCGTAATCCTGTCGCACGGCGGCGTATAACAACCGATATTTGCAGTCCCTTGGTTTTCTCCTTGAGTCTGCATCGGTTGATATGAGACGTGTGATTGGGTGTAACGCAACCTACGGCGTGGGCGGCATCGGTCAGCATCTGGCCCACATGGTCGAGGAAAGCCGCGCTGCCGGCGTGCTTGGGGGCTACCTGGTGCCCGAGGGCAAGCCCGGCGACGCGCAGGCCCAGTCTGTGTCGTCTCCGTGGTGGATGCGCTATGTGCACGCCTGCCCGCCCATTCGGTGGTCACCATCCTGGCGCAATCACCTGAGCAACGAGGCCTACGACCGTGCCCTGGCCGCCGCGCTCCCAGCAGATGGTACCGCGTATATGGGATTCGTAGGGAAGTCGCTACGTACGTTCCGTGCCGCGCAGTCTGCCGGATACGACCGTCTTGAGCTCGTTGCAGCCAACAGCCATATTGATAATGTGGCTGCCCAGCACGAGCGCGCCGCGACCCAAACCGGCATCCGCGACACCTGGCTAAACGCATCCCAGCAGCGCAAAACCCGCGCTGAGTACGACGCGGCCGATGCCATCTACGTGCACTCCGAGTACGTGCGCCAATCCTTTTTGGATGCCGGTTTTCCCGCATCCAAACTCATCCGCACTCATCTGCAGCCCGCCCCGCGCTTCCAGCCGCCGGAGGCTCGTCCCGACGATAAATCCTTTCACGTGGTGTACGTAGGCCGCCTCGACGCTACGAAAGGCCTCCCACTTCTGATCGATGCGTTTGCGCAATGGCCACATCCGAATGCCCACCTGACGCTAGTAGGTGGCTGGGCTACCCCGGTCATGCGACGCTACATGCAGGCCGCACTGCGCGCTGACCCACGCATCACTGTAGCTCCTGGCGATCCGCTCCCCACGCTGCACACTGCTGACGTGTTTGTGCATCCAAGCTTTGAAGACGGATTCGGCTACGCGCCTGCTGAAGCACTGGCCTGTGGCGTGCCTGTGATTGCGACTGAAGACACGGGCATGGCCGAGTCCATTACCGACGGCGCAAACGGATACGTGGTGCCGACCGGGGACACGGATGCGCTCATCGAGCGGCTTGATGCGGTTGCGACCCACCCACTGGCCACGACCGCCTCGCTCTGGCCCGAACAAGCAACACATCCGGTGCCTGCTGTCAACTAATGAAGCTGGCTATCGGTGGAGGCCCTGAAGCGGAGCGTCTGCATCCAGAAACTGCCCATGAAAGCTCAGCGGAATGGCCTGGGGCGCAGGTGCACGAGCGATTTCGGTGAAGGACTCCGCATCCAACACCAGTAAGAACGAGCGCTCTGCTTCCGCATCCAGCACCACCGAGAGCACGATGCCGTCGTCTTCCGCATTAGACCCAGGAGCCGCTGCGAAAATCGGCTCGCTGGGGAAGCAGCCGTCCGCGTACCAGTGCTGGGCGCTGCCCGTGGTCATGTCGATTTTGACGAGCTCGTCGGTGAAGTGCCCGGGCGTGCGGTTGCCGGTGCCGTACACGTAGCGATACGGCTGTCCGTTGCACGCGGCATAGTGGATGCGGGGCACCTCGATACCCGTGTCGCTAAGGCGCTCGCGGGTGGCCGTGTGCTGCTTCAGATTGACACGCAGGCGCTCGGGACGCGCCATCTCCACGTCGTCCCAGCCGCTGCGCAGCGCATCCAGATACATGCGGTCTACGATGGTGGCATCGGGATACGCGGCCATGTCGATGCAGAGCGCATCGCCGTCGTCGAACGCATTGATGTGGTGAAACGCGAACATCGGGTCGGTGGACACGGTCGTGACGTGCGTGCCGGTATCGCGTTCAAACACATGAATTTGCGTGCCCCGCTCGGGCTGCCACTCAAAGTTCTCGATGAACGGGGTGCCGCTTAGCAGGACATCCAGCGGGTCGAGCACCAGCGGAAATGCCACCAGCGCCAGGTAGCGCTCGGTCATCGCAAAGCTGTGCATGTACGACGGACGCCGCACCGCATGTGTGCCCAGCTCTTTTCGCGTGGCCGTGGCTGCATCCAGGCGGTACAGGCGGTAGGTGCTCGTGGGCTTCGAGAAATCGACCACGTAGCTGTAGAGCGTGCCATCGGGTAGGCGGTGGGGATGCGCGGTGGTAAGCGGTCCACTGAGCGAGTCGTCGTAGTCCACCACACCCAGCGTGTCAAGCGTATGCGGATCGAAACGCACCGGCAGCGGCGTCTCCGTCAGCGCGACCCAGTCCCCGGCCAGCCGGTGGATGCTCACGTTGGCATTGTCGGTGAGCTGCGGACGAAAGACCGTCATCACGCGCTCAAACAGCGAACGGCACGGGTCTGTCGCAAACGCCGACTGCGTGATGCGGCCTTCCGCTTCGGCCTCGGTGTAGGCGCTGCTTTGCAGAAAGCGGCTTCGGTAGGATACGCCGGCCTCGGTGATCGTGAAGGCGTGCAGCAGCGCAAGTCCATCGAACCAGTGGTTGTAGGTCTCGCCCTCGACCTCGAAGCGTCCGGGTCCGTTGCGCACAAGCGTGCCGCGCAGCCACGGCGGCAGCGTACCCCGCACCGGAAGCGCATGCGACTCGGGGTGCTCATTTGCAGTCGTGAGGCCAAGGGCGTAGGGGGCAGGCATAGATGCAGAGCGAAACGGAAGGCGCAGTGAGGAGGTGTCCAGCACAGAAATATGCAGGCGCTATGGTGCTGCACGGAGCAGGTCAGGGTCGGTTTCAGAACTACACGAGAGCGTATCAGCTATTTTGCTGTTGGATATATTCCAGCCGCTGAATGTGATCCTCAAGAGCTTGTTTAATCACCGAATAGAACGGAGTTATTTCAGAGCCACTTTCCCGTTTCAATCGTCAAAGTCGAATCTTAGCTTCGCGAGATGAGAGCGAGTAGTTTGGTCCGAGAGTGCCTTGCACAGCGCTGCGCCGGTATGAGCGAAGGGTTTTGTGATTCAAGTTGAGTTGTCGAATCGTTGTTTGAGCTGCTATGTCGTCGTCAGATGTAGCCTCAACGGATCCATCTTCGTTATAGCAAAACCGCTGTTCACAACGTTGCGAGAGCGGCGATACAAACAGGGCCTCATCTTTGGGGGACGGCCACGCATCTTTGCAAATAGCCCCATAGGGGGTGTCTGATTCTGAATTGGGTCCTGGATAGCACGCCACCATATTGGTGTAGCTGACTTCTTCGTCAGGCGTGCAATGCGTTTGCGCTTTCAGATGCTCAATGTGGCTATTATGCTCCCAGCTGCGCTGTTCGGTGTATGCATCAATGCGACCTTGTTCATCGAGAAGCGCCTGCTGTATTGTAGCACGAAGATCCGAGTCAATGAGGGTGTATCCAAAGTTGGGATCGTTGCTGTATTGGATACGCCACTCAGTAAGGTCCGTCGGTTCGGCGGCTTTCTGGATCTGCTTCATCGGCCAGAGAACGGAGATTCATAATGCTCGCTTCAAGGCGCACAACGTCGGGATCATCGCCGTGGAGTAAGTCGCGAAGCTCTTCAAGCTGTTGACGTGCCGTCTCAAGATCACCCGCATGAAGTGCATTTTCAACGCGCTTGATTTGAGCTTTTGCATCGGGAGGCCGCTCTGGTGTATCCATGAGCGACTCTAAGATCCAGTTGCTGTCGAGCCCATATGCCTGTTGGGAGCGGTGCACCTGAATCCCTTGAGGAGTGCGCTTCAGATGCATAAGTGCGGAGGGCTCCACTTCGCTGATGATTTGGGGAGAGTGCGTCGTCGTGATAAACTGGACCCGTGGAAACGTGCGCCGCAGGTCCTGCACAATATGACGTTGCCACGTTGGGTGTAAGTGCAAGTCGAGTTCGTCAATGAGCACAACGCCGGGAGTTTCATCCAACGCGCTCTCTCCCAAGTGAGGGTTTAAACGCGCCATCCGCGTGGCCAGGTCGCCGACGAGTGTGAGCGTTGTGCGCTGTCCATCACTCAGGTAGTCCAGCGGATAGACTTCGTTGTTCTTAAACACAACAACCACTTCCTCACGTTGGGGGGAATAGCGCAGGTCCGTTGCACCTTCTACCATCTGCGTGATTGCTGTGCGCACAAGGCGATACAATGTAGAAGAGCTTCCCTCTTCCCACGCGATGAGGCTTTGGCGTTTCATCCAAGCCTCCAACGCTTTGGTGTCGAGTCGCTTGTCGATGCAATCGCGATAGCCAACAAAGCGCGACAGATGCTTTTTGTCTGGCGTTGTCTTGCGGCGTTGTGTGCGGCGTGGTTCAAGGCACAACCGAGACGTGCTATAGTACGCCAGTACGGGGAGTGTAGCGTTGTCTCCTTCTCGCACGCGCCGGTCGGCTGCTTCAGCGCATTCCCGAATAGGTGCGGCATCTTTGCGCGTTGTTTTGCCATTGGGGCCATTCAGCGATCGGCTCCATTCGAGCACAGATTCGTCTTGACGCGTCCCGTCAGTGGAAACCGTTCCACACGCTTCAACGGTGACCGGCCACTGCTCTTCAAAGGTGAAATCGCCGGCATCGAAGGCGCGCCCCACCATACGCACATCATCGTTACGGATCCCAACGGCATGCCGGTCCCTGATCCCCAAAAACCAGCTTGCAACTGCAATGCGCACCGCTTTGAGCAGCGCACTCTTCCCGACCCCGTTTTCACCAATCAGCACATTGAAATAGGGATCAAACTGAAATTCATGCTCATCAAAACAGCGAAAGTTTTGGGCGCGGAGCGTGTCAATGCGCATGACAACC
>NZ_JAWOAR010000079.1:0-4779 GCF_046498435.1 Longimonas sp.
CATCCACCTGAGACGGATGCCAGGCGCTCACCAGATGCCGCCGCGAGTGCGGATTGGAGCGCAGCCCCTCCACCAGCCGCGCCAGCTGATCCACACCGTCAAAGTCGCGCCACTGCTTGCCGTAGACGGGGCCCAGTTCGCCCCATTCGGCAGCAAAGTCAGCATCGGTGCAGATGCACTGCTCAAAGTCGTCTTGCGCAATCGCCTCGCCGGTGTCCTCGCGGTAGCGCCGCAGCGGCCAGTCGGTCCAAATGGAGACGCTCTGCTCCACAAGTGGACGGATGTTCGTGCCGCCGTCCAGAAACCAGAGCAGTTCTGCGACAATGCCGCGCATCCACACGCGCTTGGTGGTGAGCAGCGGAAAGCCCTGCTGTAGGTCGAACGACAGATGCGCGCCAAATATGCTGATCGTGCCCGTACCGGTGCGGTCGGGGGTGCGCGTGCCTTCGTGCAAAATACGCGACAAATACGACAGGTAGCTCTGCATGCGAATCCGCCTAAAGGAACGTGATTTTGAATGCGCGGGTAGAGACACACAGCATCTACCCGCCCTGATTTTCTCGCATCCACACCGCCCGCTATGGATCCCGATATCCCGTTGAATAAGCACCTAAAGCAGGCCGTGAACCACCTAAACAAGGTGATCAACTACGCGCCGATGGTCGCTGAAGGACGCACGGCCACCGTGCACCTTACGCCGCAAGACTGGCATGTGGTGGCCGATGCCCTCTTCAAGATGGACAAGCCGGAGGGTGCCCTGCCCGATGAAATCGACGATTACGGACTGAGCGATAAAAACGAGGTCATTACGCTTAACACGCCCGACTACGACATCCGCATCGAAATGGTGGCGGCGTAGAGATAGGCGGCTGCACTGCCCAACCAGCGCAGTACCTCTTAGGCGCTCAATTCGCCGCCGCATGCAGCGGGAACGAGGGAAGCGCGATGCGCACGCGCTGTCCGTTCGGCCGTTGGGCCAGGTAATTGCCCTGTACCACCGCATCGAAGCTATGGACGGTGCAGCGCTCATCGAGCACGTGCTTCTCGCCTGCGGGGATGATCGGGCGCGTGCCCAGGTCATCGCCGTCCACATCCTGCAGCCGTCCATTGGACTCCTGAATCGTTCGGCGCTTGCGAATCAGTTCCAGGTCGTCGGTGCCCCGGTTGTGCAGATGCACCGCGTAGCTGAATGCAAACTCCATCTCCATAAAACTCGATGGTGCATCCAGATAAACCGGCCAAACGCGCACCGTAACGCCGTGGGTGGTAGCTGTATAGGCAATCATATGAACTCATTTCGCATCCAACAAAACACATACACCGTCCCTTCGCACCAAATCTGTGCCAGGGCCCGCACGTTGTGTTACGCATGCGTAACGCATTGTTCAGCGACTGGGGGATGCGTAGGTGGAATTCATGGAGCTGCGTGCAGACGCTGAATTGACAGCCCGATACGTTCTTCACACGGCCTGAGCCGTGCATGATGAACGGTCGCCCGGGCACAAAGTACAACTGCATCCACATAGGTTTACTGTGTGGGCCGTGTTCCTTCGTGTGTTACTTGCTTCCGCGCTATGACTTCTTCTGCTGATGCGGCTGCGTCGCCGTCCTCTTCCGACACACGCTCCATCCCCGATGCCACCGTCCTTTTTGCGGGCGACTCGGGCGACGGGATGCAGCTTACAGGCGCGCAGTTTACGCTGGCCTCGGCCTATGCGCGCAATGACCTGGCCACGCTGCCTGACTATCCGGCTGAGATTCGGGCGCCTGCCGGTACCACCTACGGCGTTAGCGGATTCCAGCTGCACTTTGGCGCGGTGGACATCCACACGCCGGGCGATAAAGTAGATCTGCTTGTGGCCATGAACGCCGCGGCGCTTAAGGTGCACCTGTCGCGGGTGCGTACGGGTGGCACGGTGCTCGTAAATACCGATGCCTTCGCCCCGCGCGACCTGGAACTGGCCGACTGGTCCGACGCCGACCCGCTCCACGACGACACGCTCGACGGCTACGAGGTCATCGAGGTGCCACTGACTACGCTCACCCGCGATGCCCTCAGCAATACCGACCTGTCGAAGAAGCAGGTCGATCGCTCCAAGAACATGTTTGCGCTCGGGCTGACGCTCTGGATGTATTCGCGTCCGCTCGACCCAGCGCGCGACTGGATCCGCAAGAAGTTCGACGACCGCCCGGCCATTCGCGATGCCAACCTGACCGTCTTGAAGAAGGGCGCGCACTACGCCGAAACCATCGAAGCCATCGGCACGCGCTATCAGGTCGATCCGGCCGCCATGAAGCCGGGCACCTACCGCGCGATTCGTGGGGCGGAGGCCACGGCGCTGGGACTCGTGGCAGCGGCGCATCAGAGCGGGCGCTCTGTGTTCTACGGGTCGTATCCGATCACACCGGCTTCGGACATCCTGCACGAGATCAGCAAGCACAAGAACTTCGACGTGGCCACGTTTCAGGCTGAAGACGAAATTGCGGCGGTGGGGGCAGCCATCGGCGCGAGCTTTGGCGGATCGATCGGGGTGTGCGGCACAAGCGGACCTGGCGTAGCGCTCAAGACCGAGGCCATCGGGCTGGGCGTGATGACGGAGCTTCCGCTGGTCGTAGTGGATATGCAGCGCGGCGGCCCCTCCACCGGCCTCCCCACAAAACCCGAGCAGGGCGACCTCATGCAGGCTGTCCACGGACGCAATGGCGAGGCGCCGCTCCCCGTGCTGGCACCTGCTTCACCGGGCGACTGCTTCTACATGGCGTACGAAGCCTGCCGCATCGCTACCACATATATGACCCCCGTAATCGTCTTAGCCGACGGTTACCTTGGCAACGGCTCCGAAGCCTGGCACATCCCCGATGTGGAAGCGTTGCCTCCCTTCACGGTGAAAAACACCACCGAGCCTACCGACCGTAATATGATGACAGATGACGACGGCAATCCGCAGTTTCTGCCGTACATCCGCGACGACGACACGCTGGCGCGTCCGTGGGCGGTGCCGGGCACGCCCGAGCTGGAGCACCGGCTGGGCGGACTCGAAAAGGAGCACGAAACGGGCAATGTGTCGTACAACCCCGAGAACCACGAGCGTATGGTAAAGCTGCGCGCTGAGAAAGTGCAGCGCGTTACGCAGTCCATCCCGCCGGTGCCGGTGCGCGGGCCGCGCCAGGGATCGCTGCTGGTGCTGGGCTGGGGCTCGACCAAGGGCGCCATCGACGAGGCCGTGGATCGCTGCTACTCGGAAGACACGCCCGTGAGTGCGGCGCACCTGCGCTACGTGTGGCCGCTGCCTGCCGACCTGGAGGCGCTCATCGACGGGTTCGACCGCGTGCTCGTGCCTGAACTGAACAACGGACAGCTCATCCGTTTGCTGCGCAATGCCTACGATGCCGAGTTCATCCCCCTCAACAAGATCCAGGGGCGGCCCTTCCGCGCTGAGGAAATCTGCGGAGCCATCCGCGAGGCCCTCACGCCCGTTGCCTCATAACCACTCGTGCTGCTTCCCTCCTGATGCTGCCTTCCCTCCGCTATGGCTGACACCTCTGCATCCTCCAATACCAACAACACCACGAAGCCCGCGGGCCCGCCCGGTGCCAAGAAACCCGCAGGACCTCCCGGATCCAAAAAGCCTGCTGGGCCGCCTGGCGCTAAAAAACCCGGTGGCCCCAGCTTGCCCCCCGGCTACAGCGGGGATGGCGGCGGGTGCGGGCTAAGCCGCGAGGACTTTTCGAGCGACCAAGATGTGCGCTGGTGTCCGGGCTGTGGCGACTATGCGATCCTGGCCACGGTGCAGCGCCTCTTGCCGGAGCTCGATGTGCCCAAAGAGAACACCGTGTTTATTAGCGGGATCGGATGCGCCGGGCGCTTTCCGTATTACATGGATACGTACGGCATGCACACCATCCACGGGCGTGCACCGACCTTTGCGACGGGCCTGAAGTGTGCGAACCCGGAACTGGACGTGTGGATTGTGACCGGCGACGGCGATGCGCTCTCGATTGGCGGCAACCACCTCATTCACCTGTGCCGCCGCAACCTGGATACGCAGGTCTTGCTCTTCAACAACAAGATCTACGGCCTCACGAAAGGACAGTACAGCCCGACCTCGGAGGAGGGCAAGGTGACGAAGAGCACGCCGCACGGTTCGATTGATGCGCCGTTCAACCCCGTGGCGGTGGCGCTGGGGGCGGATGCCTCGTTCGTGGCCCGCACAATGGACCGCGACCCGAAGCACATGAAGGCGATGATGAAGGCGGCCCACGATCATGCGGGCACAGCCTTTCTGGAGATCTACCAGAACTGCAACATCTTTAACGACGGCGCCTTCTTCGAATTCACCGACCGCGGCACGAAGGCCAGCCGGGCGCTCTTTGTGGAAGACGGCGAGCCGCTGACTTACGCTAATGGAGAACGCGGCCTCCGCCTGGACGGCCTCTCGCTCGAAGCCATCGACCTCACCGACGAGCGCTGGTCCGTGAGCGACTGCCTGGTGTACGACACCAGCAACCGCGAGATGGCCCACCTCATTGGGCGCATGTTCGACCAGCCCGACCTGCCGCGTCCCTTTGGCGTGCTCTACCAGACCGAACGCCCCACGTACGAGCAACAGCTTCATGACCAGTTCGATGCGGTGCGCACCGAGCGCGGCGCAGGCGACCTGGAGACCCTGTTGCACAGCGGTGAAACGTGGACGATCGAAGGGTAACACACTCTTGTGACCCGTGGAGCTCGTGTGTGCCTGTCATGACACGTAACAATGTCACGAATACACGCAGGCC
>NZ_JAWOAR010000082.1:0-7453 GCF_046498435.1 Longimonas sp.
CACGCTCAACCCCCCCCCACTTCATACCTGTCTTTACTTAGTGCTCTGTCAACCCTCATTTTGATGGTTGCCTTGCAATCACCCTCCCACGAAGCCTGTCATGGTGAGCGCAGTCGAACCATCTCCTTGGTGTTTAGCAGGAACTTTTGGGGACGGCACAGCACGCGTATCCATCTTGGTTTAACCCACAGAATGACCTGTGACACGGCATTAGTGCTGTGTCACAGGTAAATGGTTGGGTAGCTTACGCGAAGGGTTGTCATGGAAGGCCGCAAAAGATCCCGGACAATCCCGACAGCCTCGGGAGCTGATCCGGGCCGAGCGAAGCGAGGGCCGAAGGTCATGCCTGTGGTACGCACGAAGTAATCTATTCCTCCTCCTAAAAAACACCGATCCCTTCAGGATTAGCGACAACAAAAAACGCCCTGCTTATCGGAAGCAGGGCGCTCGTTCGAATGAATACACAGTGCCGAGTCGTATGCCGAGTCGATGCCGCATACGCAAACGGGACGTGGGCGTGCGTTAGAGCCGCTCCACGCTGAGGGCATTAAGCCCTTTGGGGGTTTCTTCGACATCAAACTCGACTTCTTCTTCGTCTTGCAGGGGCCCCCGGGCCTCCTGATCGGCGATGTTCGAGTGATGTACGAATATATCTTTGGTTCCGTCGTGGGGGGCAATGAAGCCAAATCCCTTTTCGACGCTGAACCATTTTACTGTTCCTTGTGGCATATCGATGTTGGTGTTGGTGATTGCGCAGGTTGGCCACGGCACTTTCCGTATACTGCCACACTGCGACCTTAGATATTGTGAAGCGCGTATCTCAACTTAGTCCATGCTGTATGTGTTCGCATCTCACACACGCTTTTCATATACTACATGCGTTTCATAGCGAGAAGGCAAACAGATCGTGCTTTTTGGGCGGTGGTAGACATCGTAAGTGACCGCTGAAGACCCCCAAGATGGGTCCGGTGTCTGCTGCCTTCAACTTAGGGGCGTTCACCATGTCACCTGTCGGACGCCCCTGCTACCGAATAGGCTCCTCCCGCATCCGCAAGTCACCCTGAGGTCTCCAGGTGGAAGGATTGCAGCGCCGAGCTCACACGCCCAGAATCGCTCCGCTCCGTGGAAAAAATCCCGTGTGCATGGTATCATTTGCCGTCTGACCCCCATCCTTTTTTCGACATCGATTCCAGATAACCATGAGATCATCGCCGACCGTTTGGATTACGGGGGCCTCATCAGGCATCGGAAAAGCTCTGGCCCATGCGTGGAGTCAGCGCGGGGCGCGGTTGCTGCTTTCGGCGCGCCGACGCGAGGCGCTGGATGCGGTGCGTGAGCAGTGCGCCCACCCCGAGCGCCACCGCGTGCTCCCGCTCGACCTGGCCGACCCGGCCTCACTTCACACCGCCGTAGACGAAGCCACCGCCGCCCATGATACCATTGATGTGCTCATGAACAACGGCGGGATCAGTCAACGTGGTACAGCGCAAGAAACGCAGCTATCGGTGGTGCGGCGCATCATGGAGGTGAACTTTTTCGGGGCGGTTACGCTCATCTGTCCGGGGTATGTACGTACCAACGTATCCCACAACGCCTTAACCGAAGACGGATCGCCCTGTGGTGCTATGTCGGCGTCAATTCGTAATGGCATAGATCCGGGCGATTGCGCCACCGCCATCATTCGGGCGATGCATGAGGAGCGCGACGAGGTGTACATTGGCGGAGTCGAAACCTACGCGGTCTACCTAAAACGGCTCTATCCAGCGCTCTTCAACCGGCTCATCCGTATCATTGATACGACGTGATGCCGACACGCTGCTGGCCGCATGCACTTGCATCCCGCATAACCACAGTGGCAAAGACGTGTGGATAGGGCAGGCGAGCCCGATAGGGAGACGAAGCCGCGCCGCAACCAGCCCGCTACTCTGCCGCTTTGGGCCACGAGGTGTCGGCGGGAAGCGGGGCCTGCGGGGCTTGCAGCTTCAGTTCGTCGGGGATATCGTTCGATTGGGGATCTGGGTTGACAACGGCCACAATGGGCAGTGCCAGCGCGGTAAAGAACTTGCCCAATGCAGCAATCAGAAACTCCTGTTGCAGCTCTACAAAGTCGGGCTCGAAGCGGCCCTGATCATCGAGATGGCCCTGAATATCGAGATACAGCACACGGGGCCAGTCCGGAAACTCGTCTTGCGCCTGCTTCAGCAACGCAAAGATGTCACGGGCAGCCGTCTCGAAATCGTCGGTAGCATCCACCACATGATAGAGCGACACCGTATTGTCAAAGTTCATATGGATGCCTGGCGCATCCGGCTTATTGTACTCCGGCACAAAATCCGGCATCTCGTGCTCAGGCGGCATATGTAGCAAGGCGTTGGTGGGCGAAAAACGAACCAGGGAATCCAATGCGTAGCAGGACAAATGGATTCGCAGCCCGTGCTATGTTGAGGTAGATGCCGACACCGTGCTGGGCGGATAGCCAAAGTGCGACCGGAACTGATCGCTGAATGACGACAGGCTTTCGTATCCTACCGCGTACGCTACTTCGGTGACGGTGCCCTCCCCTGCTTCGAGCAAACCGTGGGCGGTGCTCATGCGCACCTCGCGCACCAGTGCAGCCGGCGAGGGCGCATTGTTGGAGCGAGCCCGCCGGTAGATGGTGCTACGACTAACGGCCATTTCTTCTGCAAGGTCGTCTACATCGAAGCCGGACTCAGTTAAGTTGGCCTCGATGATTGCCCGGGCCTTGCGCTCAAACGCAGACATAGAAGCGTCGGGCGCTGGTTCGCCGTTAGATTTCGGTGGGGCGGCTGTTGAGGCCGATGCAGCGGAGGTGTCTTGGGCAGACGATGAGCGCATGCGTCGGCGCAGGCGCTGCATCCATTGCATCATGCCGTGGATGCGCATCTGCAAAACCGCCGGGTCGAACGGCTTTGTGATGTAGTCGTACGCGCCGTCCGATAGCCCCTGAAGCTCGCTGGAGGCGTCAGCGCGAGCGGTAACCATGATGACGGGGATGGCTGCCGTTTCGGTGGTATCGCGCAGGCGGCGGGTCATCTCCATGCCATCCATGCCCGGCATCATGACGTCGGCCAGAATCAGGTCGGGCAGATGCGTGGTTGCTTGCTCCAGCCCGGCCTGGCCGTGTTCAGCTTCAAGGATGCGGAACTCTGCTTCCATGATAGATCGTACGTAGGCGCGCATGTCGGCATTGTCATCAACAATGAGCAGGAGCGGTGCGCGCGAGGGCGTGGGCGGTCCGGGGGTGCGATGCGTGCTGTTGGCGGGAGCGGTGTCGCTGCTTGGGATGGAGGCGTCGCCCGTCGTTGCGGTATCGCCCGAGACCGCCCCGGAGGACGCTACAAACGGGAGGGCGGCATCCGGAGTCGGGTCCGTGTTGAAGGCCGTATCGGCGTTTTCGGATTCAGAGGAGGGGCGGTAGCGCTCGGGCAGGGCCTCGCGGCCCCGTGGCAAGATGACGGTGAAAGTGGCTCCTTCTTCCAGCGCACTGTCTACCGTAATGCGTCCGCCATGCGCCTCCACCAGGTCTTTTGTGAGGGCGAGCCCGATGCCGGCGCCTTCGTGGGCCCGCGTGGGAGACCCGTCGACCTGCTGGAAGCGCTCGAAAATAGTCTGGTGGTGTGCCTCGGCAATGCCAATGCCGGTATCGGAGACCAGGAGGCGCGTTTCGGTTTCGGTTTCGTCAATACGCACCATCACGTGCCCGCCCTTGGGCGTAAACTTGATAGCGTTGCTCATCAGATTCGAGACCACCTGCTGCATGTACTCAAGATCGGCGTAGGCGGGGGGGGCATTCTCAGGGGGAGCGCTGTGTTCAACGCGTACCGCAATATCGTGCTGCCTACCCAGATCTATAAACGTACGAGCATGCGCCGCCAGACGCTGGCCCAGCGCACAGGGGGTCGGACTCATGGCAAGCGTACCGGCTTCCAGACGGGCCAGCCCCAGCAGCTGCTTCACCATATGCAGCAGG
This sequence comes from Longimonas sp., assembly GCF_046498435.1. Classification (NCBI taxonomy): domain Bacteria; kingdom Pseudomonadati; phylum Rhodothermota; class Rhodothermia; order Rhodothermales; family Salisaetaceae; genus Longimonas; species Longimonas sp. The sequence continues at coordinate 3,992 of NZ_JAWOAR010000082.1, forward strand.
CGCTCCGCATTGCGCTTCACGACAGATAGACGGTGCGTTGTTTCGTTGTCGGCAGAATGCTGCGCTAAAAGCTGCTGCACGGGACCCAGGATAAGCGTGAGCGGCGTACGCAGTTCGTGGCTGATGTTAGCGAAAAACTGCGATTTGGAGCGGTCGAGCGACTGAAGCCGGCGGGCTTGGCGGGCCAGTTGCTCGTTCTTATCGCGAATCTCGGAGGTGCGCGCATCGACCAACTGTTCCAGGTGGCGTTGCTGTTGACGCAGCGAGTGGGTGCGCCACTGCACGATTCCCACAAGCAAGCCCCCACCTCCAAGCACGTACAGCAGATAGGCCCACCACGTGCGGTACCATGGGGGCAGAATGGTAAATGTGTAGGGGGATATGTCGGTGACGGTGCCGCGGGCGGTGCGGGCCTGCACCTCAAAGGTATAGCTGCCCGGTGCAAGGTTGGTAAAGTCGCGTTGGGCCTGCGTCGTCCATTGCGACCAGGTCTCGCTGAGCCCGCTAAGCCGCACGCGATACTCGGTCGTATGCGGCATCGTAAAGCTGGGAGCCGCGTAGCGGATGCGTACGCTGTTGTTGGCATACCGAATAGGCGGGGGCTCGGACGAGGAATCGGCGGTGTGAAGCGCCGTCTCCGATGGAATTGCCGACATGTCGCGAATCAGCACCTTGCCTGCCGAGAGTGTATCAGCGTTGGGCTGGTAGCGAAGCAACCCGCCATCTGTGGCCAGCTATGCCACATCGTCTTCGGCGAGTGCGTCACGTATCACCACGCGCGGCACGCGGCGTAGCGAGCGCATCTGCCAGGTCCAGTCGGAGCGGTCCTGGCTCCACCACCCGAACCCAACTTCGGTGTTGCCCCACCAGCGCCCAGCCCCGTCGGCAGCCATTAGGACACGCGGTTCATTCAGCGAACCGGGTACGTAGGGCGGGTCTTGCGTACGGTTGAATTGTTCTGTGTCGGGATGGAAGCGATGCACACCTTCTTCCGTGGAAAACAGCACCGCATCCCCAAAGCGAAAAGGCATCACATGCCCCTCGGGTAGGCCATCGGTGGTTGTGAAATGCTGGGTACCGACAGGACGGCCCTCGTCATCCACCTGAACACGAACGACGCCTGCGTAGCGTGTGCCCACCCAGAGCGTAGAATTGTTGGCCCAGGCGGGGCGGCTGAAGTTGCCGATGTCATCGCGCAGGTTTCCGGTGCGGGTCCAGGCGGTAGAATCGGAGCGCTCGAAGCGTTCAATGCCCCGCGAGGTGGATACGTACAGCTGGTTGGGAGCATGGGGCGCAGCGGTAACGCGAAAGGCATGCGATTCCTGAAGGCCGACGCCCTCATACTGATCGCTTTGCTCCCACCGAAAGAGGTCGCTGGCGGCTCCAACCAGCAGGGTGTCGCGGTCTTGGTGCAGGTTCCAGATCTGCGTGAACGGAGCGTGTTTTTCGAGTTGAGCAGGCGTACCTGGCTCCGCGCTCGGTACGATGGTGCCCATGCCGTGATTGGTGCTCACGGTGAGGGTGTCGTTGTGGCGCACCACATCGGTCACGGTTTCGTCGTCGTACTCGCCCGAAAAGACACTAAGCGGCGTATTCCAGTCGATGCGTCGCAGTCCGCTGTCGAGCGTGGCCCACACCCCGCCTTCGTGATCTTCGTAGGTGGATAGCACGGGCTGGTTGGGAAACGGAAAGTGGCGAATAAGCGTGCCGCTGGCATCAAACAGAAAGAGTCCTGCCCCAATGGTAGCCAGTGCGTATGTGCCATCCGAGAGGCGGTTAAGGTCGTACATCAGCGCATCTCCGAAGCGATCTGCAAACGAGAGGGAAAGCGCACGCACGGCATTATCGTCGTCTGCATTATCGTCATATACGTAGAGAGCGTTCGTTGATGTGGCCACGAGGATCTGGTCATCGCCATACGGTGCAAGGTCCCGTATGCTCTGCGAATCGCCACTTTCGGTGGGGGGAAGCGAGAAGACCGGGCGTAAGCTGTCGCCTGCAACAGCATGCACCCCCTCGGTTTGTGAAGCCACGTATGGGGTGCCGTGAACAGTGACTAACGGGAAAAAGTAGTCGTCGGCCTCTGCGGGCGTCCAGTGATGCATGGTCTTGTCTGAGGTCGACCAGCGGTACAGGCCCTCGTAGGTGTGGAAGTACACAAAGGAGCCCGCTGCTTCCACGCTCCAGATGTTGCCCAGATCGTCGGGGCCTTCTTCGATCTGATCGCGCAGGGAAACGTAGTGCTGCCCGGAGTCGCTCGGAGCAAGGTAGCCCAGTTCGTCTTGCGCGCCCACGTAGATGTGTCCATCGGCCCCTTGTGCCAGCCCGCGCACAATCGACCGGTTAGATACGGGAATGAGGGACCAGCGGGCGCCATCGAAGCTGAGCACGCCCCGGGTGTTAGCAACGTGGAGCACGCCGTTGTCGCCTTGCATTGCCATCCAGTTTTGCGTGTCGGCGTTGTAGTCCTCGGGCGTGTAGGTTTCCACGAGCGGCATCCCTGCTTCCGGATGCGTCCAGTGCGCGTGCGACACTGAGTCGGGGGAAATGGGTTGCGCAGTTGCAATGACAGTCGGAGGCGCCAGCAGCAAGACCAGCAGCAAGACAGGAAGCACGCTGATACGCCAGGTGCTACCGATGCCATGAACATCGTCATGGACAACCAGCCCGAAACTAAGTCGAAGAGACGCCGGGAGCATGGAACTACCTGTACTGTAGGGGACACCGTATCCCAGTCAGCATATAAAGGCGACCCGCTGGATCTCGCAGGCGGTACAGCATGCCGATCTATCGATACGGTAGAGACGCTCCTCTTTAGTGGTAGAGCGCCATACTGCAACCAGTTACGCGACTTGCCTCCAATCGTTCGAACCTATCGTTCGATAAGAAGCAGAAAAGACGCAGCGATCATATGGCAAGGAAACATACGTTATGCGCACATGCTTGTCAATCGCAGTACAGGAGTGTTACCCACAAGGCCCAACATGTCGCATCCCCTATAACTCTTCCGTCTGGCTCCGGGAGATCGCGTCGCTCGGTATTAGCTGTAGAGCGTACGCAGCGTGTCGATCGTCGTATCGATATCGGCAGACGACACGTCGCGGTGGGTGGTGGCACGCAGGGTGTGTGGCCCAAAAGGCGTGAGTCCAATCCCCTCATCGGCCAGTTGTGCGGTGACCGTTTCGGCGGATGCTTTGGGGGTGTCGAAAATCACAATGTTCGTTTCGACCGTCTCCACATCGATCTCGAACGCAGGGAGCGCATCAATGGCCTGAGCCAGGCGGCGAGCGTGGGCATGGTCGGTCGTCAGTTGGTCGCGGTGATGCGCCAGTGCGTAGCGCCCAGCGGCGGCCAAGATGCCCGCTTGGCGCATGCCCCCGCCCAGGCGTTTACGCACACGCCGCGCTGCATCGATGCAACCTGATGCACCTGCCAGTACCGACCCAACGGGAGCGCCGAGTC
>NZ_JAWOAR010000256.1:0-7254 GCF_046498435.1 Longimonas sp.
CGGAGCACGCCGAACCATCTCCTCGACGCTCAGCGGGGCTATAGGCGATTGAACGGCCCTGCCAACCTTGGGGGAGATCTTTATTCACTGCGTTCATCAGTCGCTTCGCTCGTGTCAGGACTCCGCTTCGCTCCGCTCAAGATGACAGCATGCGAACGGGGACCTTACAACCCAAAGATTGACCTGTGACAGAGCACTACATATCCCACTAAACAAAAAAGCGCCCCTCCGGCTTGCAGAGCCAGAGGGGCGCTGTTGTGGCGCACACGTTTGTGCAGCACACAAGGACACGTGTTAGGCATCCAGAATGGAGCTGATGCGGCTAAGCGCATCTTCAAGATGAAGCTCCGTAGCGCGATCGGAGGTCCGGTTCAGAGCACGCTGAATGTCTTCCTCTAGCGTACGCAGTTCGCCCCGCACATACGGGCGAATGTCGGACTGCGTGACCTCGACAGGAGTCAGGTCGAGGTACTCCGCGATCTGCCCAGATGGCATTTCGGGCTCTTCGTTGAGCAGGTAGTCCATACGGTCGAGGTAGCCGCGCTGCACAGTCCGGCGATACGGATCGATTGTTTCGCCCTGGTCAAGCTCCGACCATAGGCCTCGGCGCAGGCCTTCGAACAGATCGAGGGCCGTGTACACCTCGTCAGCGCCGTGCATGGCCTCTGCTTCCACCAGGCGCGCAATGCGCATCGGGTCGAGCACATCGTCAAGCACGCCCACCTGCACGTTGCGGACTCGCTCAATGGATCCGCTGTTCTCGATGCGGCGCAGCACATCTTCGTTGATGAGCCATTCGGGCGTTTCGAACGCGTACGTATTTAGGAACTCCATGGCGCGCTGTTGCTGCTCGGCAGGCACCACCTCGTACACGCGTCCGTCCTGGTCGTAGGACTTGTGCGTTTCAAAGACGCCGCCAAGATTGCGGGTCACGTGGCCCAGATAGCGATTCCACTGCGTCACGACCTCGCCGTAGAGCTCATCGAGCTGCTCGTAGGACTCGCCCTCGCGGTAGGTCCAGTCGAGCAGGTTCGACACGATGCGCTCCAGGTTGGCAATGCCGAGTTCGCCAGCTTCCATGTTATCATCACCCAGGGCCTCGCGCTGCGAGCGCGGATCGGCGCCCATAGAATTAGAGCCCCCGAAGAAGTACTCCGGTTCACCGGCCCGCTCGCGAATCCACTCGTTCAGCGTCTCCTTTTCGGCATCGGGCGAGTCGTATTCAGGTAGCACCGAGTAGCCCCACTTCACGGACCACTTGTCGTACGGGCCTACTTTCGGATCAAAGTGCTCCACGCCGTCCTCAGGCTGCGCAATGTAGTTAAAGCGCGCGTAATCCATAATGGATGCTGCGGTGCCGTTCTCGGCAGTGTAGGTGGGAGAGCGCAGCGAATCGACGGGCACGGCGTGCGAAGACCCCCAGTTGTGCGGCAGGCCCAGCGTGTGTCCGACCTCGTGGGCGGATACAAAGCGAATGAGCTCGCCCATCACGTCATCGTCAAAGTCAACGGCGCGGGCGTCCGGGTTGGCCGCAGCGGTCTGTATGAAGTACCAGTTGCGCAGCAGGTTGGCCACGTTATGGTACCAGCCGATGTGGCTCTTCAAGATCTCGCCGCTGCGCGGGTCGTGCACATGGGGCCCGTAGGCGTTCGGGATCTCGGACGGGAAGTACCGAATCACCGAGTAGCGGATGTCTTCGGGGCTAAACTCCGGATCTTCCTCTTCGGTAGGCGGATCTTTCGCAATAATCGCGTTCTTGAATCCGGCTGCTTCGAAGGCCACCTGCCAGTCTTCTACGCCTTGCTTCAGATACTCGCGATAGCGCTCGGGCGTAGCCGGGTCGATGTAAAACTCGATGGGTTCTACCGGCTCCACCAGCTCGCCATTGGCGTAGGCTTCAGGATCCGACGGCTCCAGGCGCCATCGCGTAATGTAGCAGCGCTCGGTAGCCCGGTGCTCGGGACGTCCGTAATCGACCTGTTCCACGTTGAAATAACCCACGCGTTCGTCACAGAGGCGCGCCTGCATGGGCTCTTCGGGCAAGAGCACCATGGAGTGGTTCATCTCAATGGAGATGGAGTTGGTCGAGGCGTTGGAGGGCGGCTCTTGTGCGTTGTACGTGAGCACATTGCGCACTTCAATGTTTTCGGGATAGCTGGCCGCACGCTCAAAGAACGTGCGGTCCGCATCTAAGCTGCGCACCTGGTACTGTTCGCGGCGGCTCTGCTGCAAGCCCAGCGCAGGCACGTCGCTCGTAAACAGCGGCGTTGTGTCGATAACCACAGCCGAGCTATCGGCGTTGTGCGCCTCGATGTCGAACGACATGATGATCGGTTCGAAGTTGGCGTTGCGCACCGCCTCGTAGATCGGCTCTTCGGGGTCGGCCACGTTCTCGTAGCTTACGCGCCGCAGCAGTACACGATCGTTGTGGCGTTCCCAACGCAGCACCTGCGTCTGAGCCTTCTCGCCGCCAAAGCCCATATCGGTGGCGGTCTGCGCAATGCGCGTTACCATGAGCATCTCGGTGCCGAGCAGCGAGTCCGGAATCTCATAGTAGAGCTGTTCCTCTTTCACATGGGCCGTGAAGAGGCCCTCGTCGGATTCGGCGTCTGTTACAATTTCTTCATAGGTGGAGGCAGAAGGTTCGTCGTCATCAGAAACAGCCGCAGACTGTGAGGAGGCGCACCCGGTAAACACCAGGGCCGCCACCGCACACGCGGCAAGCAGTCGGTGAAGCATAAACAGCGATAGCGTGTCAAGAAAAAAGGAGATCCACCCTCTATGAAGCCCCGCCGGGCTGGAATCGTTTCCAGTAGCACGGGACTTATGACATCAGATGCGGCATGGCTACATGACTTGGAACGCCCGGCAAAGAATCACACGTGCATTTTGTAGGCCACAAAAAAACGCTTCAAAACGGCGCCACGATCAGTCCCATGCGCACCTCAATGTAGTCGACTGTGGACTCATCCGTATTCTGGAAGCTGGCGGTGGCCGTGTAGCGCGGTTCGATAAATAGGCTCATCGCGTCAATCGTGCGTACAGCCAGCCCTGCGCCCACATGGATTCCAGCGAGTGTCTGATTAGTCCGAAAGGCTGATGTAAACGATTGACCAGCGATTATTACATCGATGTTTTCTTCCTCTTTACGGTAGACTCCACCCCCTGCAACAAAGTACGGAACCCACCGTCCTTCAACGTAAATCAAATATTTTAGGCTCATAGCACCCGTATAGACCGCCATTTCGCCTTCAAATCCAGAACCAGAGGATCCGGCCACAGATGATCTGTATGCACCCTCGTCCAAATCGAATTGGCTATAGGCTCCGTGGAAAGACAGCTCCCACTCGGGTGTCAGCGTAATACCCACACCGCCCGATAGCGTATATCCAAACTCGTAGAGGTCTCCAAACTCGGAGGTGCTGTATGGATACGTGGGGCTGCCTCCAACGTACACCTGCACACGGCGGTCGGACACGTCTTGCAGCTGTCCGTACGCGGGAGCGCTGCTAAAAATGAGGGCCACAAGAAGCGAACTGAGAAGGGGAAACGAGACACGCGTCATGCCAATGCGATACAAATGAAAAGAGCAAACACCAACAATAACGCGACGTGATGCTTGAAACGCAAGAAAACGCGAAGCACATCCCCGTCGCTACCAAAGCAGTTGAAAGTGGATGCGGCAAGCCTCTGCCCGTCGTGCCCGCGCCGAACAAGATCCGATCTTGGACCGCGCTCGCTCAGAAGCAGCTAACCGATCACCAGCGTGCCACAATCAGCCCGATGCGCACCTCGGCGTAGTCGAGCGTGGATTCCCCCGTGTCTTGAAAGCTGGCGGTGGCCGTGTAGCGCGGTTCGAGGAACAGACTCATCGAATCGACTATGCGAGCGGCTATGCCGAAGCCGAGATGCGCTCCGCCAAGGGTGGCGTCGCTACGTGGAGCACCCAGGCGAGGTGCAAAGTCGAATGTGACGTCATCTTCTTGCCGGTGAAAAACGCCGAAACCGGTTGAAAAATAGGGAATCCACTGGCCTTCTTGGCGAAACAGATACTTCAGATTCATGGTGCCGGAGTAGATCGCAAGAGCCCCACTCACCGAAAACGTAACCGCAGGATACGTATCGCGATACCCTTCTTCATTGAGGTTGAAACGGCTATACGCCCCGTGGAAAGACAGCTCCCACTCGGGCGTGAGCGTAATGCCGACTCCGCCCGAAACCGTATAACCAGTCTCGTAGAGGTCGTTGAATTCGGAGGTGCTGTATGGATACGTGGGGCTGCCTCCAACATACACCTGCACACGGCGGTCGGATACGTCTTGCAGTTGCCCGTATGCGGAAGTGCTGCCAAATATGAGAATGACAAAGATGAAACTGAAAAACGAAAATGAGACACGCGTCATGCCAATGCGATCCAAGTGAAAAGAGCAAACGTAACACAGTAACGCAATGCGACGCCTGAAACGCAAGAAAGCACGAAGCATCCCTATGCATTCCCCCAATACGGTTGACAATGGATGCGCAGCGTGTATCTTGAAGCACGGTCTGTTTCCTACTTCTTGAGTTGTCCTGCCGCCTATGCCTCGTCTCACTGCCGACCAACGCTATCTTTGGAATGAAGGCACCGATTATCAGTGCTACACCTGGATGGGCGCGCAGACCAATCCGCAAGGCACCTGGTTTCGGGTGTGGGCGCCAAACGCTGACGCGGTAGCAGTCATGGGCGATTTTAACGACTGGTCGTCGGAAGCGCATCCGATGCGTGATGCAGGGGGCGGGCTCTGGGAGACGTACGTTCGCTCCGCACGGCCGGGCGCGCGCTACAAGTATCGTCTCAACGCCAACGGCGAATCGCTCGACCGCACCGATCCGTTCGCGTTTGCACTGGAGCCGCCCGCCGAAAACACGTACGAGGGCATTGCTTCCATCATTGTAGACCTGGACGATTACACCTGGGCCGATGACGACTGGATGGCCCATCGTTCGGGGCCCGATTCGCTCGATGAGCCCATTTCAATTTATGAGTTGCACCTGGGCTCGTGGCGCCACCATGCGCCGGGCGAGTCGTACAGCTACCGCGACATTGCGGAGCCCCTTGCGCAGTACGTTACTGAAATGGGCTACACCCACATCGAGCTCATGCCCGTAGCCGAGCACCCGTACTACGGCTCGTGGGGCTATCAGACGCTGGGCTACTACGCTCCCACCTTCCGCTACGGCTCGCCGCAGGACTTCATGCACTTTGTGGATACGATGCACCAGCACGGCATCGGGGTGCTTATGGACTGGGTGCCTGCGCACTTTGCCACCGATCCGCAGGGCCTCACCTACTTCGACGGCACCCACCTCTTCGCCTACGACGACTCGCAGATGCGCCACCACCCCGACTGGGGCACCTACGTGTTCGACTACGGACGCAACGGCGTGCGCAACTTCCTCATCGGTAACGCCCTGTTCTGGCTCGACTACTACCACATTGACGGCCTACGGGTGGATGCCGTAGCATCGATGCTTTACCGCGATTATTCGCGCGGTACCAACTGGACGCCCAACGAGCATGGCGGACGCGAAAACCTGGAAGCGATTCGCTTGCTCCGCGATACCAACACGCAGGTGTACAAGCATTTCCCCGACGCCCTGACCATTGCCGAGGAGTCAACGGCTTTCCCCGGCGTCACCAAACCCGTAGATCATGGCGGACTCGGCTTCCTCTACAAGTGGAACATGGGGTGGATGAATGACACGCTCGAATACATCGAGAAGGAGCCGGTTCACCGCAAGTACCACCACGGCGACTTTACGTGGACGCTCAGCTGGGCTTTTTCGGAGCAGTTCATGCTCCCGTTCTCGCACGACGAGGTGGTGCACGGCAAGGAGTCGATGTGGGGCAAGATGCCCGGCGACGACTGGCAGAAAGCGGCCAACCTGCGCGTGCTCTACGCGCATCAGTACGGGCATCCGGGCAAGGTGCTCTCGTTTATGGGGAACGAGTTCGGTCAGCACCACGAGTGGAATCATGACCAGTCGATTGAGTGGCACCTGCAAGACGAGCCGCTGCATGCAGGCATCCAGCAGTGGGTGGCCGACCTGAATGCGCTCTACCGCAGCCGCCCGGCGCTTTGGCACGACGACCGCGACAGCTTCCAGTGGATCCACTACGGCGACCGCGAGCATAGTGTGCTCAGCTACCTGCGTCAGCATGACGACCAGGTGCTGGTCTTCGTCCTCAACATGACACCGGTGGCCCGCACCGATTACCGCGTGGGTCTGCCTCATGCTGGCATGTGGACCGAGCGCCTCAACAGCGATGCTGATGTGTACGGCGGCAGCGGTGTAGGCAATGCGGGGCGTGTAGAAGCCACTGCAAACGCATATTTGGGGCAACCCGCCTCGGCCTCCCTCGTAGTGCCGCCGCTGGGCGCGCTGATCCTTTCCCCCAAAGACCAGTCCGACTGTGCAACAACCCCCAAAACGCCCGTAGTGCAGTAAGCAAGAGCCTGGAATGCCCTGCAAGCAAGTGTAATACCATCTGCGCAGAATCGTCATTCAGATATTTAAGTAGACCCACAAAAGTATCTTATACCATCTGCGCTGAATCATCATACAGGTGTTTGCAATCGGTGAGCGACGAAACTCGCCTTAATGTCGCCGGGGACGCAAGCGGTACCGACAGCGGTCGGCACAGGTTACCCGGCTATGGGCTGCAAATCCTCAGCCCGGGATCAGGAGCGAAGCGCTGGGAACGCAGTGACCGAGTGCTCGTGGGGTGCGGATATCCCGGGCGGCCTCCAACCTAACGTGTACATCGAAGTCTCGCACCTGGTATAAGAAGCCTCATTCATAGGGCTCAAACTGTGCTGCTAAAACAGGTAGAGAGCCGTATCCTCTCTCCAGACAACGTCGGAACAGCAGGTTGCGGGGAGCCATTCAGATGAACGTCTCAAGCCAATACACACGCACTGCACACCCATGACCGTTTCGCGTCACATTGCAGCCGCCGTGCTTCTGGCGCTGTTTGTGATGGGCGGTGTCATTGCGCCCAGCGTACATGCGGCGCATCATGCAAGTGCAGGGGCGCACCAAAACCATCATGGCGTGCCCCACTGCGAGGCTGTTCCGGCGCGGTGGACCACGGACACGCCGCATGCCGATGCGGACTGTACGCTGTGTAGTGCTGTATTTCACATCTCAACGCCCTCGCTTTCGGCCCTTCCCCCCGTCTATCGGCTTCAGGAAGGAACGGTGGCCGTGCAG
>NZ_JAWOAR010000028.1:0-4382 GCF_046498435.1 Longimonas sp.
CCGCTCGACCAGGCGCTCTGCAACACCACCATCCGCACGCCCGGGCTGATGGTCGTTGAAGATGCGCGCCACGATCCGCGGTTCAAGGGCAACCCCTTTGTGGCCGGGCCACCGCACCTGCGCTTTTACATGAGTATGCCGCTCACCTCGCCCGATGGCTTCCGCGTGGGCACGCTCTGCGTAATGGATACAAAGCCGCGCTCCCCTTCGACCCACGACCAGGAGACGATCAAAAAGCTGGCGCAGGTCGTCATGGATGAGCTGGAGATGCGCGCCACCGAGAGCCAGCGTGCCTACCGCGAGCTCTACGACCGCGAGCAGCGGCTGCGCAACCTGGCCAACAGCATTCCCGGGGTGGTTTTTCGCATGGAAACCAACACCGCCCCCAACGGCACGCCGCGTTACGACGTGCCGTTTATCAGCGAGTACGCTCGGAACCTGCTCGGCTATCCGCTCGACGAGCGAGGCACTACCGGCGCGTTCACGTGGTTTGTAGCCCGCGTGCATCCCGACCATCGCAAGCCGTTTCTCGACTCGGTTGTCGAAGCCATCCGCACCGGCACCCCCTGGCGGCACGACATCCCCTTTCAGATGGATACCGGGGCCATTCGGTGGATTCGCGGCGTAGCGGTACCGGAGCAGGGGCCTAACGGGCTCACCATGAATGGTGTGCTCTTAGACAGCACTGCCGAGAAGAAAGCCGAGGCCGCGCTGCGCGAGTCCAAAGAGAAGGCCGAAGAGATGAGCCGGCTCAAATCAGCCTTCCTCACCAACATGAGTCACGAAGTCCGCACGCCGCTGGCTGCGATCATAGGGTTTGCGGATGTGCTCAATGATCTGGATCTAAAGGGCCCTGCCGACAAGTTCAGCACACTCATGCGGCGGTCGAGCCAGCGCTTGCTCGATACGCTCAACGCCGTGCTGGAGCTCTCGCAACTCGAAGCCTCGGTAGTGGACCTGCAGCCGACTCCGCTCAGCATAGCTGCTACGCTGCACGACGTTGTGGCCTCGTTCCGGGCCCGAGCCAACGAGAACGATATAACGCTGGAACTGAAGCGCCCCTCCTCGGATGTGGAGGGCGTTACCGACCGCCAGGCGCTCACGCGCATCCTTACGCATCTCATCGATAACGCAATCAAGTTCACTCCAGCGGGTGGAACGGTTACCGTGAGACTTTCCGCTGCCGAAGATGCCCTCACGTTTACGGTGGCGGATACCGGGGTCGGCATCGAGAACGACATGGTGCCGCAGATTTTTGCGGCGTTTCAGCAGGCCTCCACCGGTTGTGCGCGCTCGCACGAAGGGAGCGGCCTGGGCCTCACCATTACCAAGCATCTGGTGGAGCTGATGCAAGGGGCGATTTCGGTGGATACCGCGCCGGATACCGGCACCACGGTGCGTGTGCGCTTGCCGCGCCGCCCGGTACCTAATGCTGTTACAACGGACCCGGCCCAGCTCCGCTACTGATGCCGCTCTTTCCAGTCCAGGTACAGCGCGCGGCTGCACATGAACGACGTCTTGGCGGTGGATTTGGTGAACCAGTAGTTCACGCCCGCCCCCACGGCGGCCCCGGCCAGCGGGATGAGCTGGCCCAGCTTGCGGCGGATCAGTGCCTTGGCGATCTCGCGCGGCACGTGACGGTTCTGCTCGTGGAACGACCCCGCGCGGCGTCCGCTGTACGGATGGTCGTGCACCAGAGCCGCCGCGGCCACGCTGGACTCACGAAGCGCATCGGCACGGGCGGCGCGGCTGCCCGAGGCGGCGGCGGTAAAGATGGCCAGCACGAGCGGACGGTACGCGGCGTCGTGCATCGGGAAGCCGTAACACGCGCTGATCGTCTGAATCACGCGGAAGTTGATCGTAAACAGCAGCGGGATATCGGCCACCAGGAGCGCCGCGCCACCGAGTCCGGTGCCGCCGCCCTCCAGCGCTGCAATAAGTGCGTTCTGTTGCATGCGCGTCTCGGCCAACTCGTCGAGCACCTCCAGCGGTTCGTGGCGGAGTTCTTCCACGGCGTCGATGTCGAGTCCCTGTTCGCGGGCATCAGAGCGGACGGTGTCGAGCACGCCGGTGCGCGCCGACATGTCGCTAAGTTGCGAGAGCGCTTCGGCGGTCACATCTTCGGCGCGGTCGAGCATCTCGCCCGATACGCTGCGCTCCACCACCCAGTCCACCGGCTGCATGGCCCAGTTGATGAGCTGCGAGACGGGCGAGCCCATGCTCTGCGCCCAGGTATCAATATCGCGGCGGGCAGCGCGTTCGTCGGCGGTAAGACGCATGGGCACAAGGCAGGTTGGCTATGGGGATGCGAAAGGTAGGCTCGAAGCCGTCCATTGTACGCATCCCCCAAACGCAAAGTTACGACGCAAGGTTATGCCACCGGCGCGGCAGGCGACTCGGCTTCTTTGGGGGCGTGCTCCGAATCCAGAATGAGGCGGGCGTGGCGCTTGTACGTGAAGTAGTTGTAGATCCAGTCCATGAACACGCTGGCGCGGTTGCGAAAGCCGACCAGCTTGGCGATGTGGATGACGACCCACATGAGCCAGGCAATGATGCCCTTGAACTTGAGTCCGCCTGCCAGCTCGGCCACGGCAGCGTTGCGTCCGATGGTAGCCATCTGCCCGTAGTCGCTGTACGAGAACGCGGTGCGCGTGCGCCCCTGCACATCTTTACGGATCTGCTCGGCGGCATGCTCACCCGACTGAATGGCGACCTGCGCGACCTGCGGCAGCCAGTCGCTGGTTTCGTCGCGCTCCATAGCGGCCATGTCGCCCACCACAAACACATTGTCGTGGGTAGGCAGCGCCAGCGTATCGGAGACGATGACCTGTCCGCTGCGCACCTGTTCGGCATGGAGCAGATCAGCCAGTGGACTGGCCTGCACGCCCGCGGCCCAGATGAGGGTTTGCGTGGGGATGCGCAAACCATCGGCCAGCGTGACGGCGTCGGAGGCGACCTGGTTGACCGTGGTGCCCGTTCGCACGTCTACGCCGCGGTCTTCGAGGGTGCGGCGCGTGTAGTCTTGCAGCGAGTCGTCGTAGCCTTGCAGCAGGGCGTCTTGCATCTCCAAAAGAATGACGCGGGCCTGCTCGCGCACGTCGAAGTCGGGATAGTCGCGGTTGAGCGTGTCAAAGAGCTCCACGAGCGCGCCGCCCATCTCAACACCGGTGGGTCCGCCGCCCACGAGCACGAAGTTCAGCATCCCATCGGGAATGGTGTCGGGGGATTCGAGGCGCAGGCGGTCGTAGCGCTCAAACTGGCGCAGCGTGTGGTGGCGCAGGCTGACGGCATCGGTCACGTTCTTGAGCGGGAAAGCATGTTCGGCAGCGCCCTCCACACCAAAGTAGTTGACCTCGGCCCCACCGGCCACGACCAGGTAATCGTAGGCGATGAAACCGTTATCGAGTTCGATGCGCTGGCTTTGCGTGTCGATGTCGGTGACGGTGCCCATCCGGAAGCGGATGTTGTCGTCGTTGCGGAAGATGTCGCGCACGTTGTGGGCAATGTCATCCGGTTCCAGTCCGGCCATGGCCACCTCGTAGAGAAGCGGCTGAAACTTGTGGTAGTTGTTGCGATCCACGAGCGTGACCTCGACCGGTGAGCGGCGCAGCGCCTGCGCAGCATGCAGCCCGCCAAACCCGGCGCCGATGATAACGACGTGAGGCGGCGCGCCAGCAGGCGACTCGGGAGGGGCAGATCCGTTCGAAGACGATCCGTTGACAGGCATAGTCATAGCAAAAGGGGATTGGGTTACATGCAATACTGCACATGCGATGTATAACGCCTGCACGGCTGGAATGTGCGGAGTTTGCGGGGCGGAAGCGGCAGAGAGACAGCAACGTTACGGGGTTAGGGAGGTGGGCTTCAAGAAAACATAACAATTTGCTGGGCAGACGTTCTTGCGTTTAGCCTCGTCGGCGTTGGCGATCCGTACGGTGATTGCATCTACGATGACATCCAGCGCCCCGATGATCTGGTTGTCCGGGCCATGGACGTAGACGACGAGGGCATCTACCTGGGGCTGGAGGACGACATCCCCGAGGTACTCGTGTTTGTGCATCCGGATGCGCAGTGACTCATACCCCAGAACCTGACTGTGAATGATGTCGATCTCTAAGCACGGGTTGTGCCATGGGTTCAGAAGGCGTACAGTTCTCCATTGCCCTGTCATCCAGATCCTGAATCGAGTTCAGGACAGGCAAGGCGCCCCTCCAGGAATTTATTGGTTAGAAAATTGCGGTCTTTTTCCTCAATATTTATTCCTTCAGTCCAAAAGTCACTACGGGTTAAAGTTTCTTGTACTTGGTCAATCTTTGGTTCTAAAGCAGTTCGAGAGGCTTTCCAATTTTGAGATCGACTCTCAATCTGTAACTGTTTTTTTA
>NZ_JAWOAR010000189.1:0-8642 GCF_046498435.1 Longimonas sp.
GCCGAACCTCTATCGCGCTGGGGCCGACTACGTACTGGCACTGCCTACCGTGACCGGGCGCATGATCTTTTCGCTGCTCATGCAAGACGAGCAGGCCCTTTCGCCCGGCACGCAGTTCAACGTGATCCGCATTACCGCGCCCTGGCTGGCGGGGCAGAGCCTGGGCCATGCCGATGTGCGCGCCCGCACCGGCTGCACGGTGGTGGCTGCCGAGCGCAACGGCCACCTGCTCCGCGATCTGGGTCCCGATTTCGTGGTGCAGTCTGACGACCGCCTCCTCGTTGCCGGAAGCGACGAAGCCCTGAATGACTTCGTGTCGATGGCCCGCTCCTGAACCCGTTTTGTATTCCTTGTTGATCAACCGTCTGTATGGCCTCATCAAACGATGCCCCGCGCCTGCTCCGTGCCATCGGCGTGCCCGGAGCCGTGCTCCTGGGGCTTGGCTCCATGGTGGGCACCGGCGTATTTGTAAGCATTGGCATCGCGGCGGGAATTGCCGGGCCCGCGGTCATGCTGGCCATCGCCATTGCGGCGTGCGTGGCGGCATGCAACGCCTTTAGCAGCGCCCAACTGGCCGCGAACCATCCCGTCAGCGGCGGCACGTATGAGTATGGATACGAGTATCTGGGCGCCCGATTTGGCTTCACGGCGGGCTGGATGTACCTGGCGGCCAAGAGCGCCTCGGCGGCTACTGCGGCTCTTGGATTCGCAGGCTACCTGCTGGGTGCGCTGGGCGGCCCTGCGTCGTGGATCGTGCCGGTGGCACTGGGGGCCGTTATGGTGCTCACGGGCGTGGTGCTGAGCGGGATTCGCCGCTCGAACTGGACGAACATGGCGATCGTCTCGGTTACGCTGGCTGCGCTGGCGTACTTTGTGATCGGCGGCCTCACCACCACCGTCTCCGCCGATGGCGCCGCGCAGTTTTTCGATCCGTTCTTTGACCCGGCTGCCGATAACGGCCCGTTCGCTTCCCTCTTGCATGCCAGTGCCCTCATGTTTGTGGCGTTTACGGGATACGGACGCATTGCCACGCTGGGCGAAGAGGTGCAGCATCCCAAACGCACCATCCCGCGCGCCATTGTCGTGACCATGATCGTGGTGACCGTGCTCTACATCGCCGTAGCGGCTACCGGGGTGGCAGCCATTGGCGCCGACGGGCTGGGCGCTGCCACCGATGCGGCCTCGCCCCTAGAAGCCGCAATCCAGGCGCTGGCACTACCGGGAGGCACGACCGTCATCACCATTGGCGCATGCACCGCCATGCTGGGCGTGCTGCTGAACCTGCTGCTGGGCCTCTCGCGCGTGCTCCTGGCCATGGGCCGCCGCGGCGATATGCCCGAAGCCACCACGCGCCTCAACGCCTCTCGCACCACACCCACCGTCGCCGTTCTCACAATTGGCGCACTCATCTTCGGGCTCGCGCTGATTGGCGACGTTCGCACCACATGGACATTTAGCGCGTTTACCGTGCTCATCTACTACGCGCTTACCAACCTTTCGGCGCTGCAGCTGGCGCCTGAACATCGGCTCTACCCACGGGCGGTGGCGTGGGGCGGGCTGGTGGGATGCATGGGGCTGGCCTTCTGGGTTGAGCCCGCCGTCTGGGGCACCGGGTTGGCGCTCCTTGCCGTGGGGCTGCTCTGGCACGCGGTGGCGCAGCGATAGACCAATGCAGATACGTGTCACAGCACAAAGACAACAACCACACCGTGCAACAAAAAAGGCCTGGCCGATGAGCCAGGCCTATCCTGCTTCGTGATCATACGTTGGAAGCACGGGCGAGCCGCTTTACATACGCGCAATGCGCATGATGGGCTATCAGTTCGCGAGCGTCGTAGCAGTTATCATCTCGTCCTCGTAGAACGTGACTTCTCCGGTGCTCACGTTGTGCATGGCCCCGACGACAATCAGGTCGCCATCGGCTACCAGCTGCCGGATGACGGGGCTGCGGTCCACAATGTTTTGCACCGTCAGGTCTACGTTCTGGTGCGCGACCGCCTGCACGAACTCCTCATTCTCTGACGTGCGTGGGCCTTCCACATCGTCAACAGCGTAGATGGCAGGCGCAATGTTAGCGAGCGTACTGGTCAGGTTGCCCATTTCAACGCGGTCGCAGGCGCCTTTCACAGCACCACATTCCGTGTGGCCCAGCACAACGATGACTTTTGAGCCCGCCACCGCGGTCGCAAACTCCAGGCTGCCCAAAATATCCGTGTTGATGAAGTTGCCAGCGACGCGTGCTGAAAAGATATCGCCGACTCCTTTGTCGAAGATGATTTCGTGCGGCACTCGGCTGTCAATACATCCAAGCACAGCCGCCATCGGGTACTGCCCATCTGAGGTTTGGCGCACTTGCTCCATAAAGTCACGCTCCAACGACGCGTCGTTCAGGAAGCGCTGGTTGCCGTCCTTAAGCAACTGGATTACTCCTTCTGGCGTCAGATCGGCTTGTGCTTCAGCCGTGAGCGGAGCGGTAAGGTCGCGCTCCGTCGGTTGCTGAGCGGTGGCAACGTGCGTGGTTGCGAAGAGCATAGCAACCACGAAAAAGTAACGAGATACAGCAGACAATGTCATAAACTTTAAGATACCATGATGATGGATAACAGAAAGCCGTTTAGCAGACTGCATGTGCTCGCAATGCTATACGATTACATCTGTTATTTTTACGGCTGCGTTTCTGTTTCCATCCCTCTGCAACGAGGTTGCCCTTTTCAGAGCGTTCGGATTCTGGTGTGGAGAAGGCGTGGCACGCAACGTAATCGCCGAGCCGGAATGATGTGATCTGCGTCGCCTCTAACTCAAACCCGCTGTTGATCACACAGAACCTGGACGCTCCCATCTGCACAGCACCTGACCTGAATCGGAGTGGAAACGTAGGAATACGGGTGTCCTTTCTCACCCGCCGCGTCTTTTCCTGCTGCACTGCTGGATGCCCGCAACCAGCACTACCTGGGTGGCCATTAGGCAACTGCCGCATTGAGACGCGGCTTGTAGCCTGTAACGCCCGTAGCACATCCGAAGAAAAAGCGCCGGTACTGCACCTTCAGCCCCTGCGCGGCAAGCATCTGATGGAACGAGCGGCTCGTCCCAAAGCGCGTAGTGTAGACACTCAGCAGCCGGTAGTTGGCTGGATTGCCCAGAAACAAGCGCCCAATGTGCGGAATGACAGCGCGCAGATAAAACACGTAGGGAATCCGAAGCAACGCCGATGGCGGCACCGAAATTTCCAGAAACGAAAAGCATTCCCCGGGCTTGAGCACGCGCGCCACCTCACCTGCAAGCGTCTCGCGCTATGCAGAAGCAAACGTCTTCAGCCCGAAGGCCGACACAACCCGATCGGCAGACGCTGTGGGGAGCGTGTTTGTGAGCACATCGTCGCGCACGACCGAGGTGGACACGTCAACGCGCTCAGCTTGCGATTCGGCCCGTGTGCACATGACCGGCGAGATGTCGAGTCCAACCAGCGTGCCCCTCCCCTTGCAAGTGAGCATCGATACGCGGCCAGCACTCCCCCATCCCACTCATCAGATCGTACACCGTGTGTCTGGGCTCAATGCTAGCCAAATCCACACATTGAAGGCGCCATCGCTTGCAGAATCCAAACGAACTGATGTAGTTCACGAGGCCGTAGGTCGCGGCACCTCGTCGAACAGATCGGATACAAAGGGAGGATCGTACAGACGCAGATCTGTATCAGCCATGCAGACAGCAGACAGGTTCGCAAACAGTAGTAGGAACACGGCGCGGATCTGTTTAGCGGGCTTCAATGATCGCCCGGGGCATTCCATGGGTCTAACATGCTCTCCCTTTCTTCCCGTTTCTCCTTTTTGTCACCTTGAGCGCCCCAACCGCTGTCGGGGGAAAGGTCTCCTAACAACACCGGGACGGCACGCGCGCTACGAACCTCTCTTTCCCCCTGGCAGAAGCAGGCGATTCACGAGCCGGGGCCCCTCCACATGGGGCCCCCGTGAAGTGCTGCTTCAGATCCACCCCCAGTCGCTGCGCGACAGCTCCCCTCTCCAGGGGAGCGGCTTCGGGCGGCGTGCTTGCACCCGTTTCTTCCTACACTAAACACGTACTACGGCACACCGTGTCTCTACGTTTGTTTGTGTCCGTATTTATGTTTTGCTAATGGGAAGCCGCAGACCTACGCCACGCGCTCCACGCCTTCCTTGTACGCCTCCATAGGCGGGCAGGCGCAAACGAGGTTGCGGTCGCCGTAGGCATCGTCAACGCGGCGCACCGTGGGCCAGAACTTGTCGGTGCGGAGGCGCTCTACCGGGAAGGCCGCCTGCTCACGCGTGTACGGCTGCGTCCATTCGTTGACCGCTACGCTTTCGGCGGTGTGTGGGGCTTCGGTGAGGACGTTGTGCTCTGCATCCGCCATACCCAGCTCGACGGATTGAATCTCAGATCGAATCGCGATCATGGCCTCGCAAAAGCGGTCGAGTTCGTCCTTCGCCTCGCTCTCGGTGGGCTCAATCATGAGCGTGCCCACTACGGGCCAGCTCATGGTGGGGGCGTGGAAGCCGTAGTCCATCAGGCGCTTGGCCACATCTTGCTCGCTGATGCCCAGCTCCTTGCGGAAGGTGCGCAGGTCCAGGATAAACTCGTGCGCCACGCGGTTATTGGCGCCGGTGTACACGATATCGTAGTGCGCACTCAGGCGCCGTGCCACGTAGTTCGCATTCAGAATAGCATGTTTGGTGGATGCAGTGAGTCCGTCGGCGCCCAGCATCTTGATGTAGCCCCACGAGATCAGCAGGATGAGCGCGCTGCCGTATGGCGCGGCAGAAACCGGCGGAATCGCATGCTCGCCGCCCACCTCCGCAAGCGGATGGCCGGGCAGGAAGGGCGCTAAGTGCTCGGCTACGCAGACCGGACCGACGCCGGGTCCACCGCCGCCATGCGGGATGCTGAACGTCTTGTGCAGATTCAGGTGGCACACGTCCATCCCGATTTCGCCCGGACGGCACACACCCACCATCGCGTTCATGTTGGCGCCATCCATGTAGACCTGCCCGCCGTGCTCGTGCACCACGTCGCACACCTCGCGGATGTGCGTCTCAAAGACGCCGTGCGTAGATGGATACGTAACCATCAGCGCCGAAAGGTTATCGCTGTGCTTCTCGGCCTTGGCGGTCAGGTCCTCCAGGTCGATGTCGCCATTTTCGGCGCAGTCGACCGTAACCACCTTCATGCCCGCCATCGAGGCACTCGCGGGATTGGTGCCGTGGGCCGATTCGGGGATCAGGCAGACGTCGCGGTGTCCTTCGCCGCGGTGCTCATGGTACGCACGAATGAGCAAGAGACCGGTGTATTCGCCCGATGCGCCCGAATTCGGCTGCAGCGAGACGTCATCGAATCCGGTAATCTCGGCCAGCCAGGTCGACAGTTCGTCAATGACCTTGCGGTAGCCGTCTGCCTGCTCGGCGGGTGCAAACGGATGCATTTTGCCGAAGCGCGCATCCGAAATGGGCATGAGCGAGGCCGTCGGGTTCAGCTTCATGGTGCACGACCCGAGCGGAATCATGCTCGTGGTCAGCGACAGGTCTTTCGCCGCCAGCCGGTGGATGTAGCGCGTAAGCTCCGACTCGGAGTGGTAGCTGTTGAAGACCGGATGCGTGAGGAAGTCGGTGGTGCGAGGCAGCGGACCGTCGTATCCGCTATTGAGCTCGGAAGCCAGCGTTTCCGTATCGAGCGAACGCCCGTTCTGTGCACCGAAGATGCGAAGCAGCGCGTTGAGCTCGTTGGTCGTGACAGCTTCGTCGAGCGCAACGCCCACCGAGCCATCGTCGTAGTAGCGCAGGTTGATTGCCTCGCCCTGGGCCGTGCGGCGGATGTCGTCGGTCGAGAGCCCTTCGGGGTCGATGCGGAGCGTATCGAAGAACGCGGTGTGCCGCAGCGAATGCCCCAGGCGGCGCAGCCCCTCCGCGAGCGTCTTGGTCGCGTTGTGGATGCGCGTGGCGATCTGGGTGAGTCCGTTGGGCCCGTGATAAACGGCGTACATGCTGGCCATGACGGCCAGGAGGACCTGCGCGGTGCAGATGTTCGAGGTGGCGCGTCCGCGGCGGATGTGCTGCTCGCGCGTTTGCAGCGCCATGCGCAGGGCGAGGTTGCCCTCGGCATCCTTCGAGACGCCAATCATGCGACCCGGCATCTGGCGCTTGTGGGCCTCTTTGGTGGCGAAGTACGCGGCGTGCGGCCCGCCGTAGCCCATGGGCACGCCAAAGCGCTGCGTGCTACCCAGCACGACATCAGCGCCCCAGGAGCCCGGCGCTTCGAGCAGCGAGAGGCTCATCAGGTCGGCAGCCACGGCCACGTAGGCGTCGTGGGCATGGGCATCGTCGCAGAACGCCTCGTAATCGCAAATGGCGCCGTCGGTGGTCGGATACTGTACGAGTCCGCCAAAGAAATCGTCGGAGAAGTTGAACGCCTCTGCATCCCCCACAACCACTTCAATGCCCAGCGGCTCGGCGCGCGCCTCCACCACCTCAATGGTCTGCGGATGGCAATCTTCGGCTACAAAGAAGCGGCGCGCATCCTGGCGACGCGTGACGCGGTTCAGCATCATCATGGCCTCGGCGGCGGCGGTGGCCTCATCCAGGAGCGAGGCATTGGCGATCTCCATGCCCGTGAGGTCGATCGTCATCGTCTGGAAGTTCAGCAGCGCCTGCAGGCGGCCCTGCGAAATCTCAGCCTGATACGGCGTGTACTGCGTGTACCACGACGGATTCTCCAGAATGTCGCGCTGGATGACGGGCGGCGTCACCGTTTCGTGGTAGCCCAGTCCGATAAATGAGCGGTGCACATCGTTGTCGGATGCGTAGGCGTTGGCCTGCGCAAGCAGGTCGCGTTCGGTGACGGCCTCGGGCAGGTCGAGCGGGCGGTTGCTGCGGATCTCAGCCGGAATGGCTTCGTCGATCAGCGCATTGAGCGAGTCGGCGCCAACAGCATCGAGCATGGCAGCGCGGTCGTGCGCCGTCGGGCCAATGTGGCGGTGGGCAAAAACATCGGTCGAACGGAAGTCAATAGGCATGAGGATACGGGCACGTAGCCAGCGGAAGAGCGGGATAGACGATCGACACGTGCATAAACGAGGTGGCAAAAGCCGGGTTCGCCATTTGCCCCGGGGTATGATGCGAGAATGTTGAAGAATATGAACCGTTTTGGGAGATACGAAGCGCGCTGCTGTTGCGACATTCGCATCTGCCCGTGGCGGGGCCTATCTTACGAAAAAGCGCTTTCCTCAATCATCCCCCACCGTACTTTATGACTCGTTTGATAACATCCCTCTATGCCGCGCTCAGTGCTGTTTTTCTGCTGGGTCTGCTGGCAGGGCCGCGTGTGGCGGCGGCGCAGGCCGACTTGGTCGTACACAACGCGACGATCTACACGATGACATCGGGGCAGCCCACCGCCGAAGCGATGGCCATTCAGGGCGAACGCATTCTCATGGTGGGCACCACCGACCAGGTCCGAAGTGCCTATCCGAACGCATCCACTATGGATGCCGAAGGCCGCGCCATTGTGCCGGGCCTGATCGACGCGCACGGTCACCTGATGGGGCTGGCCGAGACTTTCTTGCAAGCCGATGTGGTGGGCACGGAATCTGTTGGTGAGGTCATTGAACGGCTGGAGGCGTTTGCCGAGGACCTGCCCGAGGAGGCCTGGCTCGAAGGCCGCGGGTGGGATCAAAACGAGTGGCCCGGTGAGGGCGACTTCCCCACCCGCCAGGACCTGGACGAAGCGTTTCCCGATCGCCCGGTCTACCTGGTCCGCGTTGATGGACATGCCGCATGGGTCAACACGGCAGCGCTCGAAGCTGTGGGAATGAATACGATTGCTGAGATGGAGGATCCCGAGGGCGGCACGATCCGCCGCGACGACGACGGCCAGCCCACGGGCATCTTGATTGATGCCGCGATGGAGATCATCAACTCCGAAATTCCCGACCCTACTGATGCGCAACTCGACGAGGCGCTCGACGAGGCGCTGGCCACCACGGCCCGCCTGGGCCTGACGGGCGTGCACGACGCCGGGGCCAGCCGTGCTGACATTGAGCGGTACCAGCGTTTTATCGACAACGATCGTTTCCCGCTGCGCCTGTATGCGATGGTGGGCGGACGCGGCGATACGTTCGACCACTTCTGCGACAACGGCCTGATGCATGACTACGAAGGCCGCCTGAGCGTGCGCAGCGTGAAGTTCTACATGGACGGCGCGCTCGGAAGCCGGGGCGCGGCGTTGCTTGAGGACTACCACGACGACCCCGGCAACCAGGGCTTGCTCATGCGCTCGCCTGAAGGGCTTCAGGAGGATGTAGAGGCTGCACTCGCCTGCGGATACCAGGTGAACACGCACGCCATTGGCGACCGTGGCAACCGCGAAGTGCTCGACGCCTATGCCAGCGCACAGTCCGAACAGGGTGCGGGGCCGGGACGCCACCGCATTGAACACGCGCAGGTGCTGGCCCGCTCCGACATGAACCGCCTGGCCGAGCTCGAACTCATTGCCTCGATGCAGCCCAAGCACGCCACCAGCGACAAGGGCTGGGCCGCCGACCGTCTGGGCGAAGACCGTGTGCAGGGCGCCTACGCGTGGCAGTCGCTCAAAGAGCGGGGCGTGCCACTGGCGTTTGG
>NZ_JAWOAR010000063.1:0-4602 GCF_046498435.1 Longimonas sp.
CAACTGCGCCTAGCAGGTGCGGAGTCCTGACACGAGCGAAGCGACTGATGAACGCAGTGAATAAAGATCTCCACCAAGGTTGGCAGGATCCCCTGTCCCGCCGTATCTTCTGAATGACAAGGAGATGGTTCGACTGCGCTCACCATGACAGACTTCGTGGGGGCTGATTGCAGTGCAACCATCAAAATGAGAGTTGACAGAGCACTAGTGCTCTGTCACAGGTGATTCATAGGGTAACGCATGGACT
This sequence comes from Longimonas sp., assembly GCF_046498435.1. NCBI lineage: Bacteria > Pseudomonadati > Rhodothermota > Rhodothermia > Rhodothermales > Salisaetaceae > Longimonas > Longimonas sp. The sequence goes on from NZ_JAWOAR010000063.1 coordinate 248, forward strand.
CCCACGTTATAGTCATCCCGGACCATCCCGACCGCCGTCGGGAGCTGATCCAGGATCTTTTGTGGACTTCCATGACAATCATTCGCTTGAGCTACCCAACCATTGACGTGTGACACAGCACTAGTGTAGTAGGCCTGTTCTGTCATAATCTATACTACGCGATACCCAGCGTCGTCAGGAGAACAACGCCAAGCACTTTCCATCCGTCCACCCGCTCATCCATTTATAGTACTGGGGGTATAGTGAGAGTATAGTACTGGAGTGAGCACGAGAAGGGCCTTAAAACTCGCGGATTTGTACGTGTTTAGCGACTCACCGCATAAGACGCAAGAGAAACCAATAGCGTTCGGCACAAGATCGCCGGGGACGCAAGCGGTACCGACAGTGGTTGGCACAAGTTACCTGGTTATGGGCTTCTTTCGCCCGGGATCAGTATTCTGACAGCTGTCGGAAGGATATCCCGAGCGATCATTGAAGCCGACTAAACAGATACCCGGATTTATCCGAGAGAGAAGTCAACTCCACACAAGGCCGAACCGACTGTTCGCTCCGAACCTAACGCAGATGGGCCTACAACCGGTTTTTTTTGATGGAGCCCTTGTCCGGGATGACGGATGGGGAGGATCACGTGCGACCTAACAGTCAACGATCATCCAACGCGGCGTCATTCAACCTGGTATCCCCCCGCAGAGGCGCACGCAGAGATCATCAGACCGAGTTGTTTGTAAACGTGTAGGTCCAGCAAAGTGCAGATTGCAAAAGTACACATTGCAGCAACGTAGGGACAGACCGCTCCACCGGTGCGCAGTCCGGCTGTTGCTGTGTATCGCTGTACGTAAAGGTTAGAAAAGCGCTTTTTATAATCGCGTTCTCTCTTCTGGTAATGGTTTTGCGCACATGCAGCACGGCAAAAGCACCCCCCATCCCGACGCCGCCACCGGGGACCTCACCCAGTGGGGCGGCATCGCCGCCGGACGCGTTACGGCCTGGGCAAAAGCGCTCGGCACCAGCGCAGACGCGATTGTCGAGGCCGCCCGTGCGGTGCCGCCGCTGATGGACACGGGGACCGGCAAATCTCGGGAGTCTCACGATCGCCCGACGGACCCGACGCTGCGGTGCATTGCCTGGCGCCGAGCCGATGTGGAACGGGTGCAAGCCCTGTTCGACTGAACTGTTCGACTGAACTGTTCGACTGAACTGTTCGACTACGAGAACCCACCGGGCCTCAATCCCGGACTTCCCTGACGCGTGTTTTTCCTTCAATTAGATCCTACGTCCCCGATGCAAGGCAAACGAGCAACGGCCCACAATGCCCACGTCGCCCACGGCGACATCACCGAGTATGGTGGCATTGCCAGTGCCTACGTACAAGCCTGGGCAGATGCCCTAAATGCGACGCCGGAAGCAGTAGTACGCGCCGCCAGCCAGGTCCCTCCCTTGGTCGACACCGGCACAAGCGAAAGTAGCTACGAGTCGCACGAGCGCCCCACCGATCCGGCTTTGCGATGCATCGCCTGGACGAGTGAAGACGTGGAACGAGTGCGAGCCGTGGTTGGGTCTTGATGGGCGCCTTTTGATGCATGTGATGGCATCTTCGGCTACAGCAGCATTTAAGCGCCGTCTCTGGGTTCTCTGATTTGACAGTAAGAACCCAATTTTGTAGTATCTTATACGCAATGTTCACACCCAATGTGTCCCCCAAAGCAATGTGGGAGCGGGTCCGCCAACGCAGAGACGACCCACCTGGAGCAGTGGTCAATGTGAAAGCGGTTCCAGCGCGAGGTGCGTCAGGTTCCAGTCATTTCAACCAAAACAAGAGGCAGGATATGGCCAATACGTACGAGGAGGTCTACCAGCAATCGATTAAGGACCCTGAAGGATTCTGGAGCCAAGTGGCAGAGGATGTGCACTGGCACACAAAATGGGACCAGGTGCTCGACGCCTCCGATGCGCCATTTTATCGCTGGTTTGTTGGTGGCGAACTTAACACGTGCTATAATGCGCTGGACGTTCATGTAGAGGAAGGGCGTGGCGACGCGGATGCGCTGATCTACGACAGCCCTGTCACAGGTACCATCAAGACCTATACTTATACCGAACTCCGCGATGTGGTCGCCCGATTTGCCGGGGTGCTTGCCGGGCAGGGCGTCACCAAGGGCGACCGGGTCATCATCTACATGCCGATGATCCCCGAGGCCGCCATCGCCATGCTGGCCTGTGCCCGCATCGGTGCGGTGCACTCGGTGGTGTTTGGGGGATTTGCAGCCAAGGAACTCGCCACGCGCATCGACGACGCGGATCCAACCGCTATTGTCTCCGCTTCTTGCGGCATTGAGGGCGATCGCATTGTTGAATATAAGCCGCTTCTGGATAAAGCCCTTGAGCTGTCTGAGGCCAATCCGCAGACGTGCATCGTTTTCCAGCGTCCGCAGAAGACGGCCTCGCTCGTTGAAGGCCGCGACATGGAGTGGCGGGCCCTCATGGATAAAGCTGAACCGGTAGACTGCGTGCCGGTCGCCGCCACCGATCCGCTCTACATCCTCTACACGTCGGGCACAACCGGGACGCCCAAAGGCGTGGTGCGCGACAATGGCGGGCACGCGGTCGCGCTCAAGTGGACCATGAAAGCCATCTACGACATCAACGCAGGCGACGTCTGGTGGGCAGCCTCTGATGTTGGCTGGGTGGTGGGCCACTCGTACATCGTGTACGCGCCGCTCTTTAAGGGATGCACAACCGTTCTGTTTGAAGGAAAGCCGGTGGGCACGCCCGATGCCGGGACTTTCTGGCGCGTAATCTCTGAGCACAACGTGAAGTGCATGTTCACGGCCCCAACCGCCTATCGCGCCATCAAGCGGGAGGACCCGGAGGCCGAGTTGGTCAAGGACTACGATATGTCGGGGTTTGAGATTCTCTTTCTGGCTGGGGAGCGCTCGGACTCAGATACCATTCAGTGGTCGGAGGAGAACCTGGGCGTCCCTGTCATCGATCACTGGTGGCAGACCGAAACTGGCTGGGCGATTGCGGCCAATTGCATGGGCCTGCACCGCTTTCCGGTCAAGTATGGATCGACCACCAAGGCGGCGCCAGGGTGGGATGTGCAGGTCGTGGGCCCAGATGGCACCCCACTCGGGCCAGGCGAAATCGGCGCGCTGGTGGCGAAGCTCCCGCTTCCCCCCGGCACGCTCACGACGCTCTACAACGACGATGCGCGCTACAAAGAAGCCTACCTGCAGGAGTTTCCGGGCTATTACAAAACAGCCGATGCCGGCTACATCGATACGGACGACTACATCTACGTCATGGCGCGCACAGACGACATCATCAACGTGGCCGGGCACCGGCTGTCGACCGGCGCGATGGAAGAGGTGCTGGCCGACCATCCTGATGTAGCCGAATGTGCAGTGCTGGGCGTTGTGGATAAACTCAAGGGCGAGGTGCCGATCGGCTTCCTGGTGCTCAATTCGGGCGTCGACCGGGATCCGCAGGAAGTTATCGACGAGGTGATACAGATGGTGCGCAATCGCATTGGCCCCATTGCCTCGTTCAAGAAGGCAACTGTTGTAAAACGGCTGCCCAAGACGCGGTCGGGCAAGACGCTGCGAGGCACCATTCGGAAGATCGCGAACAATCAGCAGTATAGCGTTCCGGCAACAATCGACGACCCCAGCACGCTTGGCGAGATGGCTGAGGCGCTCGAGGAGATCGGGCTGGCCGGCGGACGAAGCGGCGCTGCAAGTCAAGGCGATGCCGCGGGCCAACGCGATGCTACCAAGTAAAACGTCGCCTCTTTCTGCGCGTACGGTAGTTGACGCCGCTGCGGAAAGTTACCCGAACCCCAGCGCCCACCTACCGCCTCAGGCGAACAGTGCTCGACCTCTTCTCGGTCCTGCCGCTTCTGAGCACGGATTGTGCTATGGGTTTAGAAGGCGCACAACTCCCCATCCTCCAGCCATTCGCATCCCAGCACGCTCTATGCCGTCTACCTGGTCTGGACGATTCGCACGACCACGGCACACCCGAACAGAAAAAAGGAAATCTACTCTGCTGAGGAGGCCAGCGGTGGAGGCGGCGGAGCGAATTCGGGCGGAGTGGCCTCTACGGGGGCGTTCCATTGCAGGAGGGTGGCGCTCCGGGCGGCATGCGCGCGCTCCAAGGGGTTGGAGGGGGTGACGGAAGCCAGAAGCACCGCCAGGATAAAAGCCGCTGCCGACATCGCCAGTGTAATGCGGCCCCCGGACTTCCTGAAAAAACACTGGAAGACGGCACTGTATCCAAGGTAAAGATCGTTCCCTTTTACGACAGAAGCGGGCTTATAAGAGAGACCCTGGGGACACTGAATACCGCTATATATC
>NZ_JAWOAR010000095.1:0-6308 GCF_046498435.1 Longimonas sp.
CCTTGAAACAAAGTCCTCCTCTCCCAGCGGGCTAGTCCTTGCACATAACTTTTTCTCCGCTATATTGTTTATTTAACGTTGGTTTCCTCCACCGCCTGTTCAATGAGAGATTGTTGGATCCTACAACAAGAACCCATCTGGGCGTCTTCTCGGGGGAATAGTCGGGGGAATGGATCCTGAATCAAGTTCAGGATGACGTGTCGGGGGGACGGTGCTAGAGACGAAAGCTCCCTTTCAACTCGAACGCCCCCCTCGAATGTCATCCAGATTCTGAATCGAGTTCAGGACAGGCAAGCGATCACCAACGATTATCACCATCTCAGGTTGTGTGCATAGACTAGCCCCGGGGGAGAGGAGACAGAGGTGAGGGGATTGGGCCTTCAAAAACAAACGCTTGGGGAGATAAGGTGAGGGAAGCGATTCCAGCATCATTTCGAACCAGCACACCCATAGCCGGAGACTGCTCACGCCCCCGGCGGTCTGTGCGCATCCCCCCCTCAGTCGCTGGCGCGACAGCTCCCCTCTCCAGGGGGAGCGGGTTTGTGGCTTGACCTTCTTTCCTCGCACCTCAAGGTCATCCTGACGCCCCCAGCGAAAGGATCTCAACGCCCACCTCACAACGTAGGGCACGACCTTCGGTGGAGCACACTGGATCCCGGATCAAGTCCGGGATGACGTGACCGGAAAGACGCTCTCATAGCGAGGCCCGCTCGCACGCTCAGGCAGGTATAAAACCACGCTAAACAGGTACGAGGCTCCGCCTCGTGACGCCGTCGTTTAGGGGCTCTGCCCCGTCCTCATGCAGGAAATGATGCCATTTCAGGTCAAGTGCGTAACTCCACACAAGAAGGGATCGCTGTCTCCCTCGGGGATGACTCCGTCGTTTCCGGAGAGATTCCTCGCATGCTCTCGGAATGACGCGCTGGGGTACCGGACATACCGATTCTGTGAAGGCTCGCTCAGGTTTTGTCGTGTACTGTGGTGCAACCACCAAAATGAGGGTTGACAGAGCACTACTTAACAACTTGGTTAAACTATTTGGTTGAATTGCAGTGGCGCGTCCTCTACGTTGCAAAACATACTTTGTAGCCTTGCACCCCCACCGCGTGCCTACTGACGACGAGCTATCCACCGAGCAACAGATTTTCGAGTCTGCCTTGGTTGTCTTTGCCCAGCATGGACGCACGGGAGCCCGTATGCAGCAGATTGCCGATACTGCGGGCATCAACAAGTCGATGCTGCACTACTACTTTCGCACCAAGGCCGACCTGTACGAGGCCGTATTCGGCCACACCATGGAGCGCTTCATGGCGTCGTTCGATCACCAGGCGTTGCACGAAGCTGGTTCGTTCGCCGAGCTCCTTCGCCGCTTCATTGGCGGATACGTGGCGTTCTGCCAGACCCACACCCACGCTATGCGTCTGCTCGTGAGCGAAAACCTGCGCGGCGGTCCGCTTTTGGGCGAGCATTTGCAAGAGATGGCCAATGCGGGTACCGATACGCCCCCACGCCTCTTCCGAAACGCGATTGAACGCGCCATTGAGTCCGGCGAAATTCGCCCCGTGGACCCCGACCATACGCTGCTCACCATCATTGCCAGCTGCATCTTTCCATTTGTTGCGCGCCCGACGGTCGAGCGCATGCACGCGCCTGCCGAGGCAGACTGGACTAGCTTCGTTGAGATGCGCAAAGAGCAGATTTTCGATGTCGTTTACCGCGGCCTCAAGCATCCCGATGTCTCATCGTCGCCCTCCTCTGCATGACCTACTCGCCAACGGCGCTGTGCAGCGCACTTGTTGCGGCTCTGTTTCTGGTTGGATCCGGGTGCTCGCTCACGCCACAGATGGATTCGCCCGAGACCGAGGCCACGCTCCCCGACGCATACGACACGCCGCTCGTAGAGGATGGCCCGCTCTACGCCGAAAATGACTCCACGCGCCTCGATCCAGTCCGCTGGTGGACGGCCTTCGACGATCCGGCGCTGAACGCGCTCATCGACACGGCCCTGGTGCGCAATCTGGACCTGGAGCGCACCCGCGCGGTCGTTGACGAAGTCGCCAGTCAGCTTCAGATTGCGCGGGCCCCGCTGTTCCCCCAGGCTACGGCGAACGGCAGCTACAACCGCCAGACGCAGCCTGCAAACACCGGCATCGGTGGAGCACTGGGCGGCGGTGGGGCGCCCGACGGGTCTGTGCCCGATCGCTTTACGTTTGATACGTACAGCCTGTCGCTGGCGCTGTCGTACGAACTCGATTTCTGGGGCCGCCTGCGCAACCAGCGCGGCGCAGCCCTGGAGCGGTTTATGGGCTCAGTGGATGCGGTGCAGACCGCCCGCCAGCAGGTTATCGCGCAAACCATTAGCACCTACTTTGAAGTGGCTACGCTGGAGCGCGAGATCCGGCTGGGCGAGGAAACCATTCGGGTGCTGCAAGAACGCGTGGACCTGGCTGAAGACCGCTACGACCGCGGGCTGGTACGCTCGTTCGAGGTGTACGCGCTACGTCAGGAGTTGCAAGCGGCCCAGGCCGAGCAGCCCCAGCGCGAGAGCCAGCTTGCCGACGCACGAGGCCGCCTCTCCGTTACGCTCGGACAATTTGTCGGCGATGTAGACGAGGCCGTGATGCAGGCCGCCCGCTCTGCGCCCCGCGATGAGGTGCTGGCTACCCTACAGCCGGTGCCGCCCGGACTTCCCTCCGACCTGCTCATGGCGCGCCCCGACCTCCGCGCCGATGCTCGCGAACTTAACGCGGCCCGGCGTGAGATTGGCGTGGCACGAGCCAACCGGCTGCCCAGCTTCTCGCTCACCGGTGAGGGCGGCGTCCAGAACAGCACGCTCGACGACCTGCTGAACATCGATCAGCGCTTTACTTCGCTGGTGGCGTCGGTGGCCGCGCCCGTATTTCAGGCGGGTCGCCTGCGCGCCGAGCAAGACGCGGCTGAGGCGCGCTACACGCAAGCGCGAGCTACCTACGAACAAACGCTGCTCACCGCACTCCAAGAAGTGCACGCGGCGCTCACCGCCTACGAGAAGCAGCAAGAGCAGTACGCGCTGGTGCAGGACCAACTCGAAGAGGCCGAATCCAGCGCATCCAACCAGATGCGCCGCTACGAGCGAGGCATTGGCGACTACGCCACAGCCCTCGACGCCGAGCGCACGCGCCTTCAGGCCGCACAGCGCCTTACTGCCGCCGAAGAAGCGCTGGTCGGCAGCCGCATTGCACTGCATCGGGCCCTGGGCGGGGCGTGGGTTGCGCCGCCCGAGTCCGACGACCCCCGACTGTTCCGCGACACCTACCGCCCGGATGCAGCGGCCGATACCGCCGATTGACCTGTACCTTCACGCCTGTTTCTTCACTTAGGCTGCCACGTGGTAGCCGCGTTCTCTTTGCCCCATGCGCGAATACAAATCGTATATCATCGGTGGCGGATTCATTGTGGGCAGCCTTGTGCTGGCCGTGATTTTGGTGGCGCTGCGCAGCGCTCCGCCGCAAGATCCGCCCTCGAACGAAGCTCCGCTCGTGAGCAGCACGCCCATCGAACTGCGCTCGGGGGCGCTACAAGTGCGCGGCACCGGCACGGTGCGTCCGCCACGCGAGATCGACCTCACCGCCGAAGTGGGCGGGCGTATCGTATCGGTGAGCGATGCCTTTGTGAGTGGCGGCACCTTCCGTACCGGCGACACGCTCGCCCGTATCGACCCGGCAGATTACCAGAGCCAGGTGCGTCAGGCACGGGCTGCGGTTACGCAAGGACAGTTCGAGGTGCTGCAAGCACGCGAGGAGGTGGGCATCGCCAAAGAAGAATACGATCGGATGCGTCAGCGGGCGGCAGACGCCCCCGAGCCCGACAGCACCGAACTGGGGCGGCTGCTCTTCCGCGAACCCCAGCTTCGGGCGGCCGAGGCGAACCTTGAAAGCGCCCAGGCCCAGCTCGAAACCGCCCAGACCAATCTGGAGCGCACTGCCCTCGTAGCGCCGTTTGACGGACGCATACGCACCACGCAAGCCAACCAGGGCGCATACGTGGCGCCGGGCACGCCCATCGCGCAGCTTTACAGCACCGAGCAGGCCGAGGTCGTAGTGCCGCTCGAATCAGGGCGGGCCGCGCTCATCGAGGGGCTGTGGCAGACCAGCGCCCGGCAAACAGACGAGCCACGCTCGGCCACGGTCACGCTCACCTACGGCGGTACGGAGTACACATGGGATGGCTACGTAGACCGCGTGGAGGGCGCGCTCGATGCACAGACGCGCACCGTGAACGTAGCCGTGCGCGTGGATGCGCCCTACGACACGCGTCCTAACACCGACACAGACACCGACGACGATCCGCCGCTCGCGGTGGGGTCGTACGTCTCCGTTGACATCGAAGGGCGTTCGCTCGACCGCTACTACGCGGTGCCGCGCCGCGCCGTACGCAATGACGGCACCGTGTGGACGGTTGAAGCCGATACGATGCTCGTAATGCGCGACGTAACCGTGGTGCAGCATGTCGACGACCAGGCCTTTGTGACCGGCGATCTGACCGACGGGCGTCCTGTCATTACCGACGACCTCCCCGTGGTCAGCGACAGCATGACCGTCCGCCGTGCCACGGAATAGTGCGCCGTAGCACCGCTTCTTCGCCTCCCCCTACCGTTCTTCCTGCACGCCCATGACCCGTATGATTGACTGGATGGCCCGTAACGGCGTGGCCTCCAACTTGCTGTTTATCCTGATCTTTCTGGTGGGCAGCATCAGCGCGTTTGCGGTGGTGCAAGAGGTCTTTCCCGAGTTCAGCCTGGATGCGGTGCAGGTGCGCGTAGAGTACCCCGGTAGCACGCCCGAAGAGATCGAGGAGTCGATTGTGCAGCGCATCGAAGACCGGATTCAGGGCGTAGAGGGCATCGACCGCGTGCTGGCGACGGCCTCGGAGAACTTCGGGGTGGTGACGGCCGAGCTACAGCGCGGCGCCGATGCCGCTCAGGTGCGCGACGAGATCAAGCAGGAGGTCGACCGCATCACTGCATTTCCGGAGGAGGCAGAGCAGCCCACGGTTACCGAGCTCTCAAATCGGCGGCAGGTCTTGCAGGTGGCCATCTACGGACGCGCCAGCGAGTCCGCTCTGAAGGAAGCCGCGAAGCAGCTCGACCGCCAGCTTACACAGTATCCCGAAATCTCGCTCATTGAACGGTCCGGGATTCGTGACTACGAAATCTCGATTGAACTCGACCGCCAGACCTTGCGCACCTACGGGCTCACGCTTTCGCAGGTGGCTGGGCTCGTGCGTGAGGGCAGCCTGGACCTGCCGGGCGGCGAAATCGAAACCGATAGCGAGCAGATTCTCATCCGCACGCAGGGGCAAAACTACACCAAGCAGGACTTTGAGGACATTGTGCTGATTAGCCGCGACGATGGCACGCAGCTTCGCCTTGGCGATGTGGCCACGGTCATTGACGGATTCGAGGATGCCGACCTCATCACCCGGTTCAACGGCGAGCGCGCGGCGTTCTTGCAGGTCTTTCGTACGGGCAACGAGCAGGTGCTGCGTAACGTGGAGGTCGTGCAGAACCATCTCGACACCGAGTTTCGCCCGTCGCTGCCCGACGGCATTCAAGTCGGCATCTGGCAGAACGAAGCCGAAAATCTGCAGAGCCGCCTGAATCTGCTCATCGAAAACGGCATCCTGGGGCTGCTGCTGGTTATCGCCACGCTCATGCTGTTCCTGAATCCGCGCCTGGCGTTCTGGACCTCGGTCGGTATCTCGCTGGCGTTTGTGGGCACGTTTGGCGTGATGTACCTGACCGGCACCTCCATCAACCTGATCTCGCTCTTTGGCTTCATCCTCTCGATCGGCATCGTGGTCGATGATGCGATTGTAGTGGGCGAGAATGTGTTTGCGGAGCAAGAAAAAGGCGCCGACCCCACCGACGCGGCGGTCCTGGGCACCTCGCGCGTTTCGGGACCGGTCATCTTCGCAGTGCTCACCACCGTCGCGGCCTTCATGCCGCTGCTCTTCATCGAAGGCATTCTGGGCAAGTTCCTGGGCGATATCCCGTTTATCGTGATCGTGGTGCTCTTGCTCTCGCTGGTCGAGGTGCTCTTCATCTTGCCGTACCACCTGTCGAACGTCAAGAAAACGCCTGCCGAAGACGAAAACGCCTTCGTCCGCCGCTTAAAACGCGTGCAACAGCGCTTTGCTGATGCGCTGAACCGCTTCATTAACAGGCCCTTGAAGCGGGCCCGGGACTGCCGGGCTTGATCGAGTCGATATTGTAGTCCTCCCGGTCATAACCCTTGATCGTCCCGTCCGGAAGATACGGATCACCGATC